>JAFSAH010000027.1 GCA_017441125.1 Clostridia bacterium | reverse complement strand
GGATTGAACCAATAAACAGAAAGAATTGCAAAACCCAAAGGTTTCCATATATAGTCAAGTCTCTTGATGTGTGCATTTTCGTGCTCGATTACACATTCTTTTTCGATTTCGGTAAGGCTTGACGGTAAATAAATTTTAGGTTTTATTATGCCCAATATAAACGGAGATGTAATATTGTCGCAAATATATATATTGTCAATTAATCTGATTGAGACTTTAACTTGTTTTTTTATTTTCATGTAACTGATTACCGCATAAATCCCCATAGCTGCAATACCTGTAAGCCAAACTATAGACAGCACAGTCAAAACTATTTCAGTTGTTGAAATTGTGTTTTCCGGTATTAATGTTTGATTGGGAGTTGTTACGATATTTTGTATTACATTTGAAATTGTGGGTAATGGGGTTTGAATTATTGTTTGCGGTATGGGCTCTGCCGTTGGAACCATGCTGAACATACTCTTAAATGAAAAAGGAAAAACCAAACGTATGCCCGCAAGTGTCCAAAGAATAAATCGGAGATTCTTTGGGGCATTTTTGAGAATAATTCTGAAAAGAACCGCCGCAAAAACTATCCAGCAAGCAGTAATGCTCATGTTCAGTATCTTTAAGAATAATTCGGTCATTATTTTTTAATCCCCTTTCATTGAGTTGATAAGAGTTTGTATTTCGTTGATATCCTCTGTTGAAAGTGCTTTTCTCTTTGTAAAAGCGGCTAAAAATGCGGGGAGAGAGCCCTTAAAAGTTTCATCAACAAATTTTTCGCTTTGAATTGAATGAAATTCCTGCTTTGAAATGAGTGAGGAGACCGTTCCGTTTTCATTTTTGAATATTCCTCTGTCGCAAAGCTTGCGAAGAACCGTATATGTAGTTGATTTTTTCCAGCAAAGCTCTTTTTCGCAGATTTTAACCAATGAGCCTGACTGTAAAGGCTCGTTATTCCAAATAATATCTGCAAACTGTTCTTCAACTATTCCTAATTTCAAATCTTCCATATTATACCTCTCTGTGCGGTTTATTGTCTATAGACCTATTTATAGTCTATCATGAATAGACCGATTTGTCAATAGGTATTTATTATATTTCATAATTTTGCAAAAAATAAATATTAAGTTTCGTAAAGATTAATATAAATTCTGTTTGTTTAGTTTCAGTTTAGATTTGTGTGGTATAATGATGTAAAATGGGCGATTTGCAGAATCAGGAAAATAATATTTTATACGGAGAAACGGAGAAAAAACATGAGTAAGAAAATAGTAATTGCAAGTGACAGTACAACTGATCTCGGTTCGGAACTTATTTCAAAATATCAGATAAAAATACTTCCTCTCGGTGTAAATATCGGAGATAAGCACTACATGGACGGAGTAGATATTGACCCCGAATTTATTTATAAAACTTACGAAGAAACAGGCGTCTTGCCAAAAACATCAGCGGCGAATATTGTGGACTACAACGAGTTTTTCTCAAAATATACTGCTGACGGAGCTTCCTTGATCTTCTTTTCAATAAGCGAGGAAATGTCTTCAACTTACAGGAATGCAGTTCTTGCGGCAGAGGATTTTGAAAATGTTTATGTTGTTGATACACGAAATCTTTCAACTGGTGGAGGTCTTGTAGTTCTTTCTGCTTGCGAAATGGCAGAGCAGGGAATGGCGGCTTCCGAAATTGCCGAAAAGTGCCGTGAGATCGCAACGCGAGTAGATGCTTCTTTTATAATAGATAATCTTGAGTTTTTGTATAAAGGCGGAAGATGCTCTGCTGTTGCCGCATTTGGCGCAAATCTTTTGCAGATCAAGCCTTGCATCATGGTAAGAGACGGTAAGATGGGCGTAGGTAAAAAATATCGCGGAAAATTTGTTCAGGTTCTTGAAAAATATATTGCCGATATGCTCGGCGACGCTTCAGATATTGAATTGGATAAGATTTTCGTTACCCATGCGGGATGCGATACTGAAATCGTGGATAAATGCGTTGAACAGGTGAAGAAGACCGCCAAATTCGATAATGTTTATGTTACAAGAGCAGGCTGTACCGTTTCCGCCCATTGCGGCAGAAATACCTTGGGAGTTCTGTTTATCAGAAAGAATATTGTAAAGTAAATTATATAAAAAAGAATCGTGGGTTTAAATCCATGATTCTTTTGCTTATATATGTTTTTTTTATGATTAAAGCTCCGCTAAAATTTCTTCCGCATTTGTGTCGGGCTTTACTTTAGGCATGATTTTTGCTATTTTGCCATCTTCGTCAATGATAAATGTCGTTCTTACAACACCCATACCGACCTTTCCCGCCATTTTTTTCTCTTGCCATACGCCGTATGGTTCAATGGCTTTTCTTTCAGGGTCAGAAAGGAGAATAAAGGGCAAGTTGTATTTTTCCGCAAATTTAACGTGAGAAGCCACGCTGTCCTTGCTTATTCCTATAACTTCCACGCCTTTTGCTTGGAATTGGCTGTAAAGTCCCGCAAAAGTGCAGGCTTGTCTTGTGCAGCCGGGAGTGTTGTCCCTTGGATAAAAGTACAGAACAACTTTCTTTCCGAGAAAATCCGAAAGAGTTACTGCGTTTCCGTTTTTGTCCGACAATGTGAAGTCGGGAGCTTTCATTCCTATTTCTAACATGATCAAATCTCCTTTATCGTTTATATATCTGTATTATACTCCATTTTATTCTATAGGTCAAGTGTTTTTTGTTGAATTGTCACATATTTATGCTATACTACTGTAAAGACAAAAGAAAGAGAAGCGTAAAAAATGATGAAATTTATCTCTTGGAATGTTAACGGTTTTCGCGCTTGTCTCGGTAAGGGCTTTGAAGAGTTTTTCAGAACTTCCGATGCGGATTTTGTGTGCTTACAGGAAACTAAAATGCAGCCCGGACAAGCAGAATTTGATGCACCCGATTATTTTGAATATTGGTACAGTGCCGAGAAAAAAGGATATTCAGGTACTGCTGTTTTTGCAAAAAAAGAACCTATTTCCGTCAAGTACGGCATAGGAATACCCGAACATGATACGGAAGGTCGGGCAATAACGTTGGAATATGAAAATTTTTATTTGTTGAACATTTATACTCCAAATGCTCAACGTGAGCTTGCCCGTCTTGATTATCGTATGGAATGGGAAGACTCGCTTCGCGGATATATAAAAGAACTTGATTCAAAGAAACCTGTAATATATTGCGGCGACCTTAATGTTGCACATGAGGAAATAGATCTTAAAAATCCCAAAACAAATCACAAAAGTGCGGGATTTTCCGATGAGGAAAGAGGAAAATTTACCGAACTTCTTGCAAGCGGTTTTACGGATACTTTCAGAAAACTCTATCCCGATAAGATTGAATATTCATGGTGGAGCTACATGATGAAGGCCCGTGAGAAAAACGTCGGTTGGCGTATTGACTATTTTGTCGTATCTGACAGGATTTTCCCAAAAGTGAAGGATTCTTTTATTCTCGGCGAGGTTATGGGCAGTGACCACTGTCCCGTTGGGATTGAAATTGATATATAAAACGGTCAAGTCCGTTTTTTGAATATTTGAACTGTTTAATTTGATCTTTTAGTGCAGACATATGATTTTTTATTATATGCTAAAGATTTTTTGTAAATTTTAAAATTTTCGGGAAGGATTTGTTTTTATGAAAATTTCAGCCGTTATTTTTGATCTTGACGGTACTTTGCTTAATACTGTTTACGATATAGGGGATTGTGTAAATTATATTTTGAGAAAATATAATTTTAAAGAACGCACCTATGAAGAGTACGTTACGTTTGTTTGTAACGGTTCGAAAAAACTCATTGAGAGAGCCTCTGAATGTGCTGACGATGCTTTTGTCGAAAAAATGCTTGAGGAATATAAGGACTATTACAGCGAGAACTGTTCGGCAAAAACAGTTCCTTATGAAGGTATTTCAAATGTTCTCGGCACGCTTTTGGAAAAAGGTGTAAAACTCGGCGTGTATTCAAATAAACCTGATAATATAGTAAAATCTTTAATAGACAAGTTTTTCCCCGATACTTTTATTGCGATAAGGGGGCAAACCTCTGATGTTCCCATAAAGCCCTCACCCGAAGGTGCTTTCCTTGTTGCGGATGAAATGGGAGTTTCTTATGAAAACTGCCTTTTTGTGGGGGATTCTTTGGAGGACCGTCAAACCGCCGTGAATGCGGGAATGGTTCCCGTAAACGTTTCATGGGGATACCGTCCAAAGGACTTTTTAATAGAAAACGGCGCTGAATTTTGTATTGACAGTGCTTTTGAACTTTTGGACTTATTGGATTGAAAATTGGAGGAGAGTAAATGCTGTCAGATACTAATCTTAATTCCTTTCTTATGAGTCCGGGTCTGTTTATGGATATTCCCGAAAAGGTTAATTATCTCAAGCTTGAAGAAGCCGATTTCCTTTTTCAGAATGAGAAGGTCTGTTCTTTTACGGGTTACCGTCCGGAAAAATTTGATTTTTGCAAGGAATCGGACTCCCGCTGTACCGATTTGAAATTCAGGCTTTGTGCAGAGATAAATAGGCTTATATTGTGCGGATATACCTCTTTTATATCAGGAATGGCTCGTGGTGTTGATATATGGGCGGCAGAGCTTGTTCTTCATTTGGCGCGAACTTCCCATAAGGAAATAAAGCTTTACGCCGCAGTTCCTTTTCCCGAACAGTCTGAAACCTGGTACGAATGGGAGAAGGAGAGATATGATGAGATATTGCATGTATGCAAGGGCGTTTTCGTTATTGAAGAGCAGTATACTCAGAAAAGCATGAACAAACGAAATGAGTTTCTCGTGAAGTATGCAGACAGCTTGATATCCGTTTTTGACGGGAAGCCGGGAGGGACCTCCAATACGTTGACTATGGCAGGAAAGAAAAAAGTCAATATTATTAATATTGTTCCGTAAAAGGCTTGACAAACGGTAAAAAAAGGTGTATAATCAAAATGTTAATTTGAATTATTGTGAGGTGGAAATATATGTCTTCAGGGAGTAATAACGGCATGAAGCCCCCTTTATGCAGCTTGAATATTTATAAGACTATTGTTTTCACCTTGATTTTCGGTTGAAATAATAGTATAATATTTTGCATGACGGGTGCTTGATGTCAAAATAAACTTCCTTTTTGGTAATACTGTAATTAAGAAAGGTTGATTAAAATGACAGAACAAGCGCTTATTTTTTTGGAAGAAAAGAGATTTAATGAATTGAAAGCTGTTTTGGAAACATTACAGCCTATTGATATTGCGGAGTTCCTTTACGAATTGCCCTTGGAAAAGCAAGTTCTGGTGTTTAGAATATTGCCCAAAGAGCTTGCCGCAGAAACCTTTGTTGAAATGGACAGCGACAGCTGTGAGTATATTATAAAGGCCTTTTCCGATAAAGAACTTCGAGAGATCCTTGATGAGCTGTTTTTGGACGATATGGTCGATATCATTGAGGAAATGCCCGCAAATGTTGTTCACAGAATACTGTCAAACTCTGATTCTAACGTCAGAGCAGAAATAAATCAGCTTTTGCAATATCCTAAAGATAGCGCAGGCAGTATTATGACCACAGAGTTTGTATCTCTGAAGGAAAATATGACTGTAAACGAGGCTTTTGAACGAATCAGAAAGGTCGGACAGGATAAAGAAACTATCTATACTTGTTATGTTACGGACAGTACGAGAAAGCTTTGCGGTTTAGTATCCGTAAAAACCTTGCTTCTTTCCGAAACAAACGTGTTAATAAAAGATCTTATGGAACAGTATATGGTTTCGGCAAAGACGACGGATGACAAAGAAGAGGTTGCTGTACTCTTTGAAAAATACGGCTTCCTGTCTATTCCCGTTACAGACCATGAGGACCGCCTTGTGGGTATCGTTACCGTAGACGACGCTATTTTAGTTATTAAAGAAGAAGATACCGAAGATATCGAAGTCATGGCGGCTATTACGCCGTCTGATAAGCCCTATATGAAAACGAGTGTTTTTGAAACATGGAAGAAGAGAATTCCCTGGCTGTTACTGCTTATGATCTCTGCGACTTTTACGGGAAAAATCATTTCGTTTTTTGAGGAGTCTCTTGCGTCACAGGTTATTTTGACTGCTTTTATCCCTATGCTTATGGATACGGGCGGTAATGCGGGCGGACAAACTTCTGTTACCATAATCAGAGGCTTGTCATTGGGAGAAATAGAAATTAAAGACCTTTTCAGCATTGTCTGGAAAGAATTCAGAGTGGCTTTTTTGTGCGGCCTAACGTTGTCTGTTGTCAATTTTGCAAAATTACTCTGGATTGACCAGGTCGGACTTTTGGTTGCTGCCGTAGTATGTATTACTTTGTTTGCTACGGTTTTGATTGCAAAAATTGTGGGTTGTTCACTTCCTGTTCTTGCAAAAAAGGTCGGATGTGACCCTGCCGTTATGGCAAGTCCTTTTATTACAACAATAGTTGATGCTCTGTCTCTTTTGGTTTATTTCAATATAGCATCTTTACTTTTGGGTATATGACAAAGACAAAAATTGTGGTATTTCGGTAAACTGTGTTTACAATTAATGGGATTTATGGTATAATTAAATCCTTAAGAAAAAAATTGTTAGAGTGGAGAAAAATATTATGCTTGATAAACTTCAGAGCATTTACGAAAGATATCACGAAATAAACGAGCAGCTTTCTGATATTGCGGTTATTTCCGATCAGGAAAAGTATAAAAAGCTGATGAAAGAAAATAAGCAACTTACACCTATCGTTGAGAAATATTTGGAATACAAGAAAGTTGTTGACGCAAATGTAGAAGCTAAAGAGCTGCTGGATTCTCAACTTGATCCTGAATTTAAAGAAATAGTTGAAGCGGAATATCTTGAAACCAAGGACCTTATTGTTAAATTTGAAGAAAAAATAAAAATCCTTCTTTTACCCAAAGATCCCAATGACGATAAAAACGTTATCGTTGAAATTCGCGGTGGCGCAGGCGGGGAAGAAGCTGCATTGTTTGCCCATTCTCTTTTCAGAATGTATTCCATGTATGCCGAAGCAAAAGGCTATAAATGCGACGTTTTGTCTTTGAATGAAACTGAACTCGGCGGTATAAAAGAAATCAGTTTCTCCATTGAGGGCGAAGGCGCGTACAGCAGATTGAAGTTCGAAAGCGGAGTTCACCGTGTTCAGCGTGTTCCCGAAACGGAATCTTCAGGCAGAATTCACACTTCAACCGTTACCGTTGCCGTTTTACCTGAAGTTGATGAGGTCGAGGTCGATATAAACCCTGCCGATCTTATAATTGAAACACACCGTTCTTCGGGCGCAGGCGGACAGCATGTTAATAAAACGGAGTCAGCCATAAGAATCATTCATGTTCCCACAAACACGATCGTAGACTGTCAGGACGAACGCAGTCAGTATAAAAATAAGGAACGTGCGATGAAGATTCTTCGTTCCAAGATTTATGAAAGTCTGGAAAGCGAAAGAACCGCGCAGATTGCTTCCGAAAGAAAATCTCAGGTAGGTACTGGCGACAGAAGTGAACGTATCAGAACGTATAATTTCCCGCAAGGCAGAGTAACAGACCATAGAATCGGGCTTACACTTTATAAGCTTCTTGCGGTAATGGACGGCGATCTTGACGATCTTATAGATGCTCTTATAACTTCAGATCAGGCTGAAAAATTGAAGTCAGGCGAAGTTGAATAATTAAGAAGGGATTTTAAAATATGGTTAAGGCAAAACGTGGTGCTTTGGTTTTTAAAGTTGTTTTGTGTGTATTTCTTGCCTTGTTTTTGGGGCTTGGAATAACAGCGCTGTCTGCATTTATGCCTGCATATCTTGAGTCGGCATCAGAGTTCTATGTAATAGATTACGGCTCTCCGATTGCATTCGTACAGCAGACAACAAACATCGTTCCCAACCCTTCATATTTTCCGTTGTACTTTACTCCCAAATATTGGCACGAGTCCTTTGAATTCGAGATTATGACAGGAAATCTTGTATTATCTGCCGTTATAAACGTTTTGATTTTTGCGGTAATAGTTTTCGGAATTTGGCTTTTGCATCATCTTTACAGAAAAAAGCATCCTAAAAAAGTGAAGATCAGTAAAAAAGATCTTTACAGACCCGTATTTTCGGAGGCTTCATCTGAAATTCAGGATTCTGTAAATTCAAAATAGAATAAAAAATCAGAGGAAGCGTATAATGCTTCCTCTTAAAAATTGCAGACCGTAATTTTATTTAAGACAATTTTGCCGTACCCGATACTTTCAATACGATTTCATCAGAGGTTTTGCTTTTCTCCAAAGAGATTTTTGTCAGCTGATAATAGGGCGACTGTTCGCTTTCTATCAGGTCGGAAATTATTTGCGAGGCAAGAGAGTTTATTCCTAAAGTTTCGGTAAATTCTTCCGAAAAGGTAATTCCTGCAATGGTAACGTTTTTTATAATAATATCAAAGAGGTTTTCCTGCGCTTCAGGAAAACTTACTTCAATGTAAATGCTTATGGTTTGGGGTAAAAAAATGCTGAAATAGGAGGGTATCTCTCCCGGTACAAGCTCTTCAATATGTTCTTTTTCCACATTGCCCGTAAGAATAAGTGTTTTGTCTTTTGTGATAGTAAGCTTTGCGCCGCTTAAGGGCTTTAAGTTCTCCTCGTTTTTGCTTATTATTTCATTGAGCTTTTCCTGGGTCAACTCCACGCTGAAGGGGATTCCCGGTATGTTTTTTATGGTTGAAGCGATTATTTCAATAAAATTAGGGGCTTTCGGGAGAGACGCCTCATGAGTTCTTCCTATTTCTATACCGGTAAACAGGAATATTGTGCAAAGACATATAATCATTGCTGATAAAATTATTCTTTTTACTATGTTTAATTTCCCCTTTTTCTTTTTAACTGCCGTTCCGCATTCAGAACAAAACAGTTCTTCTTCATTGATCGGTTTTCCGCATTTTCTGCAATTCATGGTTCAGCTTCCTTTTTTTGTAATACATATTTAATTATATGTACCTTAATGCAGGTACTATACTTATTATTTTATTTTTGTCAAGTATCTGTGCGGAATTTACACAAATACTTAACTAAAAACACTTGACAAATGCCAATTTTTGAGGTAAAATATATAGTGATATATTATAGTGTATAAATGTTTATTTTTTTAAGATTTAGGGAGAAAATAAAATGATAAGAAGTATGACAGGCTTCGGAAAAGCCACTGCTGCATATGATGATAAAACCGTATCGATTGAAATAAAATCAGTCAATCACAGATATTTCGAAATGTATGCAAGAACGCCTCGTTCCTGTATGCAGTTGGAAGACCTTATCCGTTCTCAGTTGCAGAAAAAAATAGTGCGCGGTAAAATAGAAGTTAACGTAAATATTTCCTTTACCGGTTCGGAAGATGTTAAGATATCTGTAAATAAGGAGCTTCTCAAAAATTATCTTGATGCGTTTAATGAAATATCTGAAGAGTTTTCGCTGAAAAACGACGTGTCTGCTTCAATCGCGCTCCGAATCCCCGATGCTCTCGTTTCCGAAACAAAGGAAATGGATATGGATAAGCTTTGGTCTGAGGTCCTTCCCGTACTTGAGGAGGCGGTGGATGCTCTGATTGACCTTCGTACCCGTGAAGGCGGCAGAATCGCAGAAGATATTATTTCAAAATGCGAATTCATTAAGGAAAACGTGAAATACATCGAAGCTCGTTCCGAAAAGCTTGTGGGAGAATATGAAACAAAGCTCAGAAACAGAATCATTCAGCTTTTGGGAGATACTCATGTTGATGAACAGAGACTTCTTACAGAGGTTGCGATAATGGCGGACAAGGTTGCCATTGATGAGGAAATAACAAGATTGAACTCTCACTGCGCAGCTCTTGCGGAAATGTTCGAGTCCGGAGAATCCAACGGTAAGAAAATGGATTTCATTATTCAGGAAATGAACAGGGAAGTTAATACTATCTCTTCCAAGATCGGAGATATAGATATAACAAAGAAAATAATCGAGCTTAAAAACTGTATAGAAAAAATCAGAGAGCAGATTCAAAATATAGAATAAAAGTGAGGAAGTGTTTCAATGAAGCTCATTAGTATCGGTTTCGGAAATGTTGTTGCTGACAGCCGTATAGTCGCCGTGATCAGTCCCGACTCTTCTCCAATTAAAAGACTTATTCAGGACGCAAAAGAGAAGGGTACGCTTATTGACGCTACTTACGGAAGAAAAACAAGATCGGTAATCCTTACAAACAGTGAACATATAATTCTTTGCGCTGTGTATCCCGAAACTATCACCGCAAGAGTCAACGGAAGAGATGTTCCTGACACATATTCCGAAGGCGATAGAGAGGAGAAATTTGAAAATGAGTAAACTTTTTATTATTTCAGGCCCTTCCGGTGCGGGTAAAGGTACTCTTGTTAATATGATAATGAAAAATTTCAATGATATATTTCTTTCCATTTCAATGACAACAAGACAGCCCAGACCGGGAGAGCAGGAAGGGATAAATTACTACTATATTTCCGTTGATGAATTTAAAAATCGAATTTCTCAGGATAAAATGCTTGAGTATGCGGAATATTGCGGAACTTATTACGGAACGCCCCGTGAACCTGCCGAAAACGCACTCAGTAATGGGAATAGTATGATTTTGGAGATAGAAGTTGAAGGTATGCGTCAGGTTAAAGCTAAAATGCCCGATGCTGTTACGATATTCATAGCGCCGCCTTCAATTGACGACCTTGCAAGAAGAATCAAAAAGCGTAATCCCGACGAGCTGGATTCCGTTATTGAAAAAAGAATTAACAGAGCGAAGGCTGAAATGGAATTCACTTCTGAATATGACCACATTGTGGTAAACGATGATCTCGATGAGGCATATAATGAACTTGCGGCGCTTATAGCCGACTACATAAAAGAATAATTATTAAAGGAGATATAAAAAATGTTGTATCCTAGTGTAACAGAACTTATTAAAGGTGAAAATAAATGCAGATATTCCCTCGTAATTGCAGTTGCAAAGAGAGCAAGAGATATGGCTGCTGAAGCTGAAGAAAGAGACGAAAAACTTGTTCAGAAACCCGTTAAACTCGCGGTTCAGTCCTTTGCTGACGGCGAAGTTGATTTCCGTGAATCCAAAAAGATCTGAGTAATATGAGAAAAACTGTTTTTGTTGCCGTTGAGGAACTTCCCGCATCTGCGGACAAACTTTACGAATATATTGTTCCTGAAAATCTTGCGGATATCGCTGTTCAGGGCGCAGTTTGTACTGTTCCTTTCGGCAGAGGTGACCGCAAAAGGCTCGGTTTTATTTTAAAAGTCCAAGATCTGTGCGGTGATTTCGAAAAAACAGAACTTAAACAAATAATTTCAGTTCGAAACGATAAAGAAGCGGTTTTGTTTTTTAACGATTTTACGTTTTCTCTTATCTCATATATCAGGGACAAGACTTTTTGTTCTTGGTTCGATGCGGCAAAATTAGTATTCCCTTCAGGTTATACTAAAAACAGCGGCGTGGCTTATGAAAAAACCGTAAAACTAAACAACTCTGAAATTATGGGTTGTAATGATAAACAAAAACAGGTACTGCAGATACTCCGTGAGCAAGGTGAACTTTCTCTTTCCGAATTGATCGATAAATACGGAGCTTCAAGGGCATCCGTTTGTACTCTTGAAAAGAAAGGTATTGTCGGTTACGGAAAAAAAGAAGTATTTTCAGAACCTATAAAAAATTATATTAATGGTATATCTGAAGATAAGAGTGAAATCGATCTTTCCGAAGAACAGACTCGTGCATATGAGGAGATTTCAAAGCTTCTCAACAGCGGCAAAACTCATTTGCTTTACGGTGTTACGGGCAGCGGTAAAACTCTCGTTTACATCAAGCTTATTGACGATGTTCTTGCAGAAGGAAAGAGTGCAATTCTTTTAATTCCCGAAATTTCATTGACCTTTCAGATAGTTCGGAGACTTATTGCAAGATACGGCGATACGCTCGCGGTTCTTCACAGCGCTTTGACTGAAAGAGAAAGATATGATACGGC
>JAFSAH010000026.1 GCA_017441125.1 Clostridia bacterium | reverse complement strand
GCAGCAGAAACTGCAGCAAAAGCAGCAATGGAGCACGGCCTTAAAACCGTTGAAGTTTTCGTAAAAGGTCCCGGTTCCGGTCGTGAAGCAGCAATCCGTGCTCTTCAGGCAGCAGGACTTGAAGTAACTATGATCAAAGATGTTACTCCTGTTCCCCACAACGGATGCCGTCCGCCCAAACGTCGCCGCGTATAATAGTGGTATTCTGAAATTATTGGAGGTGTAAAACACATGGCAAGATATACAGGTTCTGTATGCAGACTCTGCCGTCGCGAAGGCAAAAAGCTCTTCCTTAAAGGCGAAAGATGCTATGGTCCTAAATGCGCACTTAGCCGCAGAGCATATGCTCCTGGCCAGCACGGTCAGGGCCGTAAAAAGATTTCTGAATACGGTCTTCAGCTTCGCGCAAAACAGCAGGCAAAGAGATACTATGGTGTTCTTGAAAGCCAGTTCGAACATTATTTCGAACTCGCCAGCAAACAGTCTGGCCAGGCTGGTGAAAACCTTCTCAGAATTCTCGAAAGCCGTCTCGACAACATTGTTTACCGTGCAGGTCTTGCTTCTTCCAGAAAAGAAGCTCGCCAGCTCGTAAGACATGGTCACTATACCCTTAACGGCCACAAGGCCAACATCCCTTCCATCCTGCTCAAAGCCGGCGACGTTGTTGCTGTTGCTGAAAAGAGCCGTCAGAACGACAAACTCAAAGCAGTTGTAGAAGCAAACTCTGCACATCCCGTTCCTGCATGGATCGATTTTGATGCAGACAAACTTACTGCAAAGATCAACCAGCTTCCTAACCGTGAAGACATCGACCTTGACGTTGAGGAACACCTGATCGTTGAGTTGTACTCCAAATAATAATTGGTAGAACTGACAGGGGAATGCGAAACAGGGCATTTTTGCCCATATAGGAGGGATTTTTAGATGTTAGAAATAGAAAAGCCGAGAATCGAAGCTGAAGAAACCCCTAACGATCCCAGCTACGGCAAATTTGTAGTTGAACCGCTTGAGCGTGGATTTGGTACGACTCTTGGTAACAGCCTGAGACGCGTATTGCTCTCCTCGCTTCCCGGCGTTGCTGTAACGTCCGTAAAGATTGACGGAATCCGTCATGAATTTTCCACCATTCCCGGTGTAAAAGAGGACGTCACCGAAATCATCCTCAACATCAAAGGTCTTACCGCAAAACTTCATTGCGATGGTCCCAAAGTTGTTGTTATTGATGCTTCCGGTGAATGTGAAGTCACTGCCGGTTCAATCCAGGCCGATTCCGAAGTCGAGATCCTCGACAAAGATATGCATATTGCAACTCTTGACAGCGATGGCCGCCTTTTCATGGAAATCACCCTTGATAAAGGCCGCGGCTATATTTCTGCCGAAAGAAACAAACAGGATATGCAGCCCGCAATCGGCGTAATTCCCGTTGATAGTATTTATACTCCCGTGTTGAAGGTAAATTATACCGTTGAAAACACTCGTGTTGGTCAGATTACCGACTATGATAAACTTACCCTCGAAGTTTGGACGGATAACACCATTTCCGCAAAAGAAGCGGTTTCTCTGGGAGCTAAGGTCCTCAATGAACATCTCAACCTGTTCGTGGATCTTTCTGAAGACGCCTTTAAAGGCGAGATCATGGTAGAAAAGGACAACAACTCCAAAGAGAAAGTCCTTGAGATGACCATTGAAGAACTTGACCTGTCCGTAAGAAGCTTTAACTGCCTTAAACGCGCAGGTATCAACACGGTTGAAGACCTTATTGGTAAATCCGAGGACGAAATGATGAAAGTTCGTAACCTTGGTAAGAAGTCCCTTGAAGAAGTTGTTTCCAAGCTCGAATCTCTTGGTTTCAACCTCAGCAAGGAAGAAGATTGAATCTAAAAGGAGTGAATATCGATGTCCGGAACTAGAAAGCTCGGTCGTGCTACCGACTGCAGAAGAGCTATGCTCCGCGCGATGGTCACCTATCTGCTTGAAAACGGCAAGATCGAAACCACCGTCACTCGTGCAAAAGAAGTTCGCGCTATGGCTGAGAAGATGATCACTGTTGCAAAAAACAGTGACCTTCATTCCAAACGTCAGGTGTTTGCTTTCGTTACTAAGGAAGCAGTCGCGAAAAAACTTTTTGACGAGATCGCACCTAAATACGCCGAAAGAAACGGCGGTTACACCAGAATCATCAAAATTGGCCCTCGCCGCGGTGACGCAGCAGAAATGGCAATTATTGAGCTTGTGTAATTAACAGAGCATAATTCTTAAGAAATGCCTCCGGAGAGATCCGGAGGTATTTTTTTGCCAAAAACTTTTTATGACAAATTTTTTATGGGCTTGTCTGTATTATATATGCAGACAGGCTTTTTTTTATTGGAGGTGTTTTTGTGCCCGTTGATATTGATATTGAAGAAACCTGTGTTACAGCATATATTTCCGGAGAGATAGATCATCACAACGCTGCGCAGCTGCGCAGAAAAATTGATGAAGCGGTGGAAGCGGCATATCCGCAGATTCTGATACTTGATTTTGGAGCAGTAACTTTTATGGATTCTTCCGGAATAGGACTTGTGATGGGAAGATATAAACTGATGAGAGATTTGTGCGGCAGAATTGACATTCAGAATGCGCCGCGCGCCATAGGCAAGGTTATGAGAATGGCAGGAATAGAAAAACTTATTTCCGCAGAAAGGGAGGACAAACGGATATGAAGCCGATTAACGAGATGAAGCTGAGCTTTGAAAGCCGTTCCTGCAACGAAAGCTTTGCCAGAAGCGCTGTGGCGGCTTTTATCGCGGTGCTGGACCCGAATGTGGAAGAAATATCAGATATAAAAACAGCTGTTTCAGAAGCGGTTACAAACTGTATAGTGCATGGATACAGGGACGGCATAGGAGTGGTTTACATACACGTAAAAATATTCGAGGGAGCAAAGGTTGTTATCATCATAAAAGATAAAGGCTGCGGCATAGGCGACGTTAAAAAGGCCATGGAACCGCTTTACACAACCTGCGAAACCGGCGAAAGGGCAGGACTTGGTTTTTCTATAATGGAATCTTTTATGGATAAGCTTAAAGTTCGTTCCAGGCCCGGAAAAGGCACCAGTGTTACCCTTGAAAAATCCATCGTGTCGAAAGGAAAATAATATGCCCTATGCGGAAGTTATGGACAACACTGCCGACAGAGATACGCTCATCACAGAAAATATGGGCCTTGTACATTCCTGTGCTCACAGATTTGCAGGAAGAGGAATAGAATACGAAGATCTTTTTCAGGCCGGGTGCATGGGCCTTGTAAAGGCATTTGATGCGTTTGACAGGGAAAGGGGTGTGCGTTTTTCCACATACGCTGTTCCGGTGATTCTTGGAGAGATGAAAAGGCTTTTTAGGGACGGAGGAGCGGTAAAAATAAGCAGAAGCCTTAAAGAGCTTTCTCTTAAAGCTACAAGAGAAAGAGAAAAGTTTATTCTTAAAGTGGGCAGGGAACCTACTGTTTCTGAACTTGGAAAAGTGCTTTTGGTAAGCGACGAGGAAGTAACAGAGGCACTTTGTGCCGCTGCACCGGTAATCTCTCTTACTGCAGGAGAAGATGAAGGAGGCGGCCAGACGGACGTTCCGGTGGATTCTCCGGAAGAAAAGATTACAGAAAGACTTTCTGTGATAAAAGCAATTTCTGATCTTGATGAGCGGGACAGAAAAATCATAAAACTTCGGTATTATGAGAACCGTACCCAAACCCAGACGGCGCAGGTGCTTGGAATGACGCAAGTGCAGGTTTCGCGCAGAGAAAAAAAGATACTTGAAATTTTGCGTAAGGAGCTTACAGGATAAGCACCCGCAGAAACAGAATTCTTATGCGTATCAAGAGCGTGCTCATACAATATAAAAACTTTTTGTTTGAGCACGAAAAGAATTATATTGAGCACGGAGAAAAAACTGTGATTTTTGACGAAAGAGCAGGGCGTTTTTTTATTTTTGCGGTTGATTATGACGCAAAAAAGACATATAATAAGTTTACAGAAAAAATTTGTAAAAAGTTGCAAAAAAATATAAAAAACCTATTGACAAACCTGCTATAATAGGTTATAATAATCAAGCTGTTGAAAATCACATGAGCCATTAGCTCAGCTGGCAGAGCACTTGACTTTTAATCAAGGTGCCCGGGGTTCGAATCCCCGATGGCTCACCAATCGAAAGACCCGTAAAACCGCATGAATATGCGATTTGCGGGTTTTTTGCTTATATAAAAATATTTTTATTTTTTCTTGAAATCTTACGTAAAACCGTGTAAAATCGGCCTTAAAACACCCAAATGTATTCCACTTTGTATTCCACTTTTTGAGTGGAATTTTTTATTATGGTGGTTTTGTGATGAAAAAGATGTGCGAATTCGCACATTGAAATCGCACATTTTACAAAAATTCATGTATCATATATAAATAAATCAGGAGGTGATCCTGATGAAAAATACAAAATATATTATCAAATTAAATAGCGCCGAAACCGATATTGTGATACGCTCTTTGGTCGATCTTCGTAACTCTATGTTAGAGCAGGGAAGATATCCGGATTGCGTCGATGATGTAATAATAAAGATTTCTAAAGCACCGATAAAAAAATTCCATACTTGTTAATAATGCCGCTTGCGTTTATAATGCAGGCGGCTTTTTTTATACCTAAAAATC
>JAFSAH010000025.1 GCA_017441125.1 Clostridia bacterium | reverse complement strand
TGCTGTCATGCGTAAACTCGGCAGAAATTCTGACCACAGAACAGCTATGCTTCGCGGTATGGTAACATACCTTTTTGAAAACGGTTCTATTGAAACAACCGTTACAAGAGCAAAAGAAGTTCGCTCTGTTGCAGAAAAAATGATTACTATCGGCAAAGTTAACACTTTGCATTCTAAGAGACAGGCTCTCAGCTATATCACTAAGGAGGACGTTGTTAAGAAGCTTTTCGACGAAATTGCTCCTAAGTATGCAGACCGTAACGGCGGTTACACTCGTATAATCAAAACGGGTCCCCGTAGAGGCGATGCGGCTGAAATGGCTATCATTCAGCTTATCTGAGTCTGATTAAAATTAGATATATAAATTCGGAGGAATCTTCAGGTGGAAGATTCCTCCGTTGAATTTAATTATCAGGGCTTCAGTGCCCTTTATGTTGATAAAAATACGATACAAAAAATTGCTTTCCATTCCTGTTTTTTAGCCTCAAAATTTTATTATTTTAAAAATATGAGCAAAAATTAGGGTAAAAATGCAGAAATAAACATTTTGTTCATATTTTTATTTTCATAAACTATTGTTAAATTTGAAAAAATGTGTTATAATTAAAGCAAAATACTTTTATAAGGAAATTTCTACTAATGAGAATACAAAAATTTATTGCCGATTGCGGATACTGTTTCCGCAGAGCAGCCGAAGCTCTTGTGGAACAGGGTAAGGTGATTGTTAATAATGCGCCTGCTACAATAGGAATGGATATTGATCCCGAAAACGACCGTGTGGTTTGCGAGGGTAAGAGACTTCATCTCAAGGTCTGCGAAAAACAGTACTTCATGTTCTATAAGCCCAGAGGTGTCATCACTTCGATGAAGGCTCAGGATGACAGAAGCGTTGTTGGAGAAATGATCAAAAGAATCAAAGGCAGAGTTTATCCTGTCGGAAGACTTGACCGTGACAGCGAGGGTATTCTTATTCTTACAGATGACGGAGAGCTTGCATTGAGACTTACTCATCCCCGTTACCATGTTAATAAAACTTACCGTGTTACGGTTAAAGGCTACGTTGAAGAAGCAAAGCTTAACCAACTTCGAAACGGTGTTGAGCTTGATGACGGCATGACACTTCCCGCGCAGATTTCTGTTCAGTCCATGAAAGACGAAAAAGGTCACAGCGTTGAAGAGTATAAAGAAACAAAGGACGGCTTTGATGATAATGCGCCCAAGATCGTTAAAACGTCTTTGCATATAACCATTTCCGAAGGCAGAAACCGTCAGATAAGACGTATGTGCGAGGCTGCTGGTCTTGAAGTAATGCTTCTTAAGAGAGTTGCCATTGGCGAGCTGGCTATCGGACATCTTGCTCCCGGCGAATACAGACCTCTTTCCGAAAAGGAAAAAGAGCTTTTGCTTGGAAGCGTAGGTCTTGAATATGTCCGTAAAAAGGGTGTACAGCGTCCTGCAAAGGATAATAAAAAGCATTACGGAAGAGAAAAGAGCATTCACGAAAAACGGGTTTTAAAACGCCTTAAGAATAACGAATACAAAAAATAATTATATTTTACCACGAAAGGAGCGTATCTGATGAATAAGTATATTTTATCTTTGGATCAAGGAACCACAAGCTCAAGAAGTATAGTTTTCGATGGCGACGGACAGCTTGTTGCAATGGCTCAAAAAGAGTTCAGACAGATATATCCTCAACCGGGATACGTTGAGCATGATCCAAATGATATTATAACGGCTCAGCTTGAAACTGCAAAAGAAGCTATCGCTAAAGCGGGGCTTCAGCCTTCCGATATTTCCGCAATAGGTATCACAAACCAACGTGAAACAACTATTGTTTGGGAAAAAGAGACCGGTAGACCTGTTTATAACGCCATTGTCTGGCAATGTCGCAGAACTGCTCCTATTTGTGACAGACTTAAAGAAGACGGTTACGAAAGCATGATATTTGAGCGTACGGGGCTGAAAACCGATGCTTATTTTTCCGCTACGAAGATAAAGTGGATATTGGATAACGTTCCCGGTGCAAGAGAAAAGGCTCAAAGGGGAGACCTCCTTTTCGGTACCGTTGATACTTATATCCTCTGGTGTCTTACGGGCATTCATGCAACTGATTATACGAATGCATCAAGAACCATGCTCTTTAACATAAATACTCTTGAGTGGGATGATGAGCTTCTCCGCCTTTTTGATATACCGGGATGCTTGTTGCCTCAGGTCTATCCCTCTGTTCATAATTTCGGAACCACCAAAAAAGAGGTTTTCGGTGCAGAGGTTCCCGTTACGGGTATTGCGGGAGATCAGCACGCGGCTCTTTTCGGTCAGTGCTGCTTCAATCCCGGAGATACAAAAAATACTTACGGTACAGGTTGCTTCCTGATTATGAATACGGGAGATAAACCCCGATTCCCCAAAAACGGTATGCTTACGACCATTGCGTGGGGAACAGATGACGAGGTAGTATACGCTCTGGAGGGCAGTGTCTTCGTAGGAGGCGCGGTTCTTCAATGGTTGAGAGATGAAATGGGCCTTATTAAAACGGCGCATGAGGCGGATCTGATTGCCGAAAGCATAAAGGACAGTAACGGTGTCGTTTTTGTTCCTGCGTTTACGGGACTTGGCGCTCCCTATTGGGATATGTACGCGCGCGGAACCATTTCGGGACTTACGAGAGGAACAAAGCCTTGTCATATTATTCGCGCAGCACTTGAAAGCATTGCGCTCCAATCTTACGATGTGCTTAAAGCAATGACTGACGACCTTAAAATGCCGATTCCCGAGCTTCGGGTCGACGGCGGCGCTTCAAGAAGTAATTTCCTTATGCAGCTTCAGGCAGACCTGCTCCGAGTTTCGGTCAACCGTCCGCTTAATATTGAAACAACGGCTCAAGGGGTTGCTTTCATGGCAGGTCTTGGCGCGGGTATTTTCAGCAGTAAAGAGGAAATTAAGAATCTTCGCAAGACTGAAAGACTTTTTAAGCCCGAGATCAGCACCGAAGCACGTGAAAAGCTTATTACCGATTGGCATAAGGGTATAAGCAGAACCGTTACGAAATAAATATTCAAAAAAGTAATGGCACAAGCCTTTACCTTGAATAATTTATGCATAAAATAATGTGGATTATTCATAATGAGAAAACCTTGAAATATATGGATTTTTGGAATTTATCCAAAAATCGCTGTGGAAAACATTTTTCTCATAAATTCTGTAAAATCAAGCTTTTTTGCGGTTTTTCGCGGTTTTGGGCATGAGTTTTCCACAGTTTCCACAAAAGTGAATATTCATTCCTGTGGAAAAAACTGTGCAAAAAGTTCAAAACCCTGATGTTTAGCGGGTTTTTCAACTATTTAAACTGATTTTTCCACAGAGCGCAAAAGTTTGCGATGTTAAAAAATGGCTTAACTGTGCGGAAATTTCAGGTAAAGTTTTTTAGCCTTACAAATTTCGATGAGATTATGTTTATGCAATTTTAAATTTTATTAAGGATAACATACATGGCAGAAAAAGAATTAACGGAAATTCAAAAGCTTTATGCGAAAATACCGTCCTTCATGTGCAAGGAGGATTGCATGGAGTGCTGTGACAATCAGATACAGTTTGCGCCTGAAGAATTGGCTCGTATGCCAAAGGTCGATTGGTCCGACAGCTGGTGCCCACATTTGAAAAATAATCGCTGTTCAATCTACGAATGCAGAGGGTTTATTTGCAGGATATACGGTTCCTCGGAGCTTTTCCCCTGTCCTCACGGATACGGTCCCGAAAAGCCTCTCACGGAAGAAGAAACGAGGGCTCTTTTCAGAGAATACATCCGCATCAAAACGGAGCAGGAAAACGAAATGCAAAATTAAGATTGATTTCTTTCAAAAAGAGGCAATTTAATAATAAATATAAATAAAATCCCCCAATTCGCTTTTTTGAAGGGGACATGGAGAAAACTTTTTTCTCGTGAAAAAAGTTTCCCCCTTCCAATAAAATGACTATAAATTAAAGGAATGAATAAATTGGATTACAACTATCTGGCGGAGCTTTTGTATCCGCACATCAAGACAACTCCCGAGGATATGGAAAAGAAATATCCTGCCCGTAACCTTCCCGAAGGCGCGCGAGTTATGAGAATCGCTCCCAGCCCCACAGGATATCTTCATATCGGAGCTCTTTATCAGGCTATGGCTAACGAGAGAAGCGCTCATCTTTCAGGCGGTAAATTCTATTTCAGAATCGAAGATACCGACTCCAAGCGTGAAGTACAGGGCGCGGCAGAGCTTTTTATAACAATGTTCGGCAAATACGGTATCAAATTTGACGAAGGCGCGGTAATTGACGGAGATAACGGCGATTACGGTCCTTACAGACAGAGCAAGCGTACGGAAATTTATCAGACTTTCGCAAAAAAGCTCGTTCAGGACGGCAGAGCTTATCCCTGCTTCTGCACAGACGAAGAGCTTGAAGCGATTCATAAGCAGCAGGAAGAGGCAGGGGACAACCCCGGTTATTACGGCAAATATGCTAAATGGCGTGACGCTTCCATTGAAGATATCGAAGCCGCACTCAAAGAGGGCAAGCCCTACGTTATCAGACTTAAATCTATAGGTGATGCTTCAAAGCGCGTTAAGGTTACCGACGCAATTAAGGGAGAGCTTGAGTTCCCCCAGAACGAGCAGGATTTTGTAATCCTTAAATCCAACGGAACACCTCCGTATCACTTCGCTCATGCCGTTGACGACCACCTCATGCACACCACACACGTTATGAGAGGCGAGGAATGGCTTGCAACACTTCCTTGGCACGTTGAACTGTTTGATGCACTTGGCTTTAAACGCCCCGTATACTGCCATACAGCGACTCTTATGAAGCTTGACGGCGGTTCAAAGAGAAAGATATCCAAACGTAAAGACCCCGAAGCAGACCTTGCATTCTATATTAAAGAGGGATATCCGAAAGACGGTCTATTGGAATACGTTATGACACTCCTTAACTCCAACTTTGAAGATTGGAGACGTGCAAATCCCACAGCTTCAATGAACGAGTTCCAGTTCTCATTCAAGAAAATGAGCGTATCCGGTGCACTTTTTGATATTCAGAAGCTTTACGACGTTTGTAAAGATGTAATTTCCCGTATGACAGCCGATGAGGTTTACGAAAACGTTACCGCTTGGGCAAAGGATAACGACCCCGAATTTTACGAGCTTCTTGCTTCCGACAGAGCGTATGCCGTTGAGATCCTCGGTATCGGCAGAGGCGGCAAAAAGCCCCGTAAGGACTTCGGTCTTTGGAGCGAGGTCAAGGCTTATATGGGCTTCTTCTACGATTCCCTCTTTGCAGGTAAGAGAGAGTATCCCGAAAACCTTGATAAATCCGAAATTAAGAAGATTTTGGAAAAATATATTGATATTTTTGATGAAAACGACGAGCAGAACGTTTGGTTCGACAGACTTAAGGCTCTTGCGGACAGCGAAGGCTATGCTTCCGACATGAAAGCGTACAAGCAAGACCCCACAGCTTTCAAGGGAAGCGTTGCAGACATCGCGATGATGCTCCGAGTTGCAGTTACAGGTAAGCAGGTTTCTCCCGATACTTACTGTGTAATGAAGATTCTGGGTAAGGAAAAAGTAATTGAGAGAATTTCCGCTGCAGCGGCTGAAATATAATTTTACGGTAAAAGAGGAATATACAAATGGAAGAAACAACATCTAATTTTATACACGAGATCATAGACAGCGATCTTGAAAGCGGAAGAGAAACTCACGTTCACACACGTTTTCCGCCCGAACCTAACGGCTACCTCCATATCGGCAGCGCAAAGGCTATATGGATAAACTCCGGTACTGCAAAAAAATATAACGGCGAATTCAATCTCCGTTATGATGATACAAACCCCGTTAAGGAAGACGACGAATACGTTCGTTCCATTGAAGAAGACCTTCGTTGGCTCGGTGCTGAACCCAACCATATTTTCTACGGCTCAGACTACTTTGAAAAATGCTACGAATTTGCAGTAAAGCTCATTAAAGACGGCAAGGCTTACGTTTGTGACCTTAACGCAGAAGAAATGCGCGCATACAGAGGCACACTTACAGAGCCCGGTAAGGAAAGCCCTTACAGAAACCGTTCCGTTGAAGAAAACCTCGACCTCTTTGAAAGAATGAAGAACGGCGAATTTGCCGACGGTACAAAAACACTTCGCGCAAAGATTGATATGGCGTCTCCCAACATGAATATGCGTGACCCTGCAATCTACCGTATTCTCCACACACATCATCACCGTCAGGGCGATAAATGGTGTATCTATCCTCTTTACGACTATGCACACCCCATTCAGGACGCTCTTGAAGGAATTACTCACTCACTTTGTTCAATCGAATTTGAAAACCACAGACCTCTTTATAATTGGGTAGTGGACAATATCGGCTTTGAGCACAAGCCTCATCAGTACGAATTTGCGCGTCTTAACCTTACTTATACTGTAATGAGTAAGCGTTATCTCCGTGAGCTCGTTGAAACGGGCAGAGTTGACGGCTGGGATGACCCCCGTATGCCCACACTTTGCGGTATGAGAAGAAGAGGCTATACTCCTTCCTCTATCATTGAGTTCGTTAAAAAGGCAGGTGTTGCAAAGGCTTACAGTATCGTGGATATTGAACTTCTCGAACACTGCATCAGAGACGAGCTCAATACTTCCGCTTTGAGAAGAATTGCGATCCTTGATCCGATCAAGGTTACGATTACAAACTATCCCGAAGATAAAACGGAAGAGTTTGAGGTTTCAAACAATCCCCAGAACCCCGAAGCAGGCACAAGAAAGGTTACTTTCTCCAAACACATATATATTGATAAGTCCGACTTCGCGGAAGTTCCTCCTCCAAAGTTCTTCAGACTTAAGCCCGACGGCGAAGTACGTCTTATGGGTTCGTACATTATCAAATATCAGGACGTAGTTAAAGACGAAAACGGAAACATTACGGAAATTCTCTGTACCTGCGACCTTGAAACTGGTTGCGGAAATCCCGTTGACGGCAGAAAGGTTAAGGGTACTATCCATTGGCTTTCCGAGGTCAATGCAGACGATGCTGAGGTTCATCTTTACGACCGTCTGTTTACTCTTGCAAACGTATTTGATATTCCCGAGGGTAAAACGTATACCGATTACCTGAACCCCAACTCCTTGACGGTTGTAAACGCTAAGGTTGAAAAATGCCTCGCTTCCGCTGAAAAGGGAGAAAAATTCCAGTTCGTTCGTACAGGCTATTTCTGCAAGGATACCAAATACGAAAACTGCTATAACCAGATAGTCGGTCTTAAGGATAGCTATAAGGCGTAATTAAACGGAATTTATGGGGAAGAACCTATGTTTTCAGGTGAAAATAAGGTCGTTTCATAGATTTATACTAATATAATTGCTCTAAATATTGAACTTTTCTGTAATTTATGAGCTTAGGTATTGCAAAATACACAATTATCTGATAAAATAGTAAGAGCTAAAAAACCTATACTCGCACGGAGGTGACAGTTGTGCCCAATATTAAGTCCGCTAAAAAGCGTTGCAAAGTAATCAGCGCTAAAACTATGCAGAACAAGATTCAGAAATCTATACTCAGAACAAATCTTAAGAAGCTCCAGGCTGAAGTTAAAGAAAACCCTGCTGCACTCAAGACTGCATATAAAGTTCTCGACAAAGCTGTTGCGAAAGGTATTCTTCACAAGAACAATGCTGCTCGTAAAAAGGCTCAGATTGCTGCAATGGCAAAATAATTAAAAAACAAATCGGAACATAAGAGAACTTTTCTTTTATGTTCTTTTGTTTTATTTGAATCAGGGGGTTTATTTATGTCTAAAACAAAGATAATGTTTTGCTTCGATACCGAAGACTATACAACAATCGAGTCCACAGAAGCCGCTGCAAGAATTGCAGATATCCTTACGGAAGAAGGATGCAGGGGCAGTTTTATGACCGTCGGCAGAGTGGCGTATGAGTTATCCCGTCAAAAGAGATTTGATTTGTTGAAATCTTTTGAGGGTCATGAAATCAATTTTCATACAAAAGACCACACTTTACACCCCACGTTGATCGAATATACCGATATTGAAGATTTCAGCGTGGCTTCTGACAGACTTCTTCGTGAGGAGTGTGAAGGTATGGGTATGGTTAAGGCAGTTTTCGGTTTGGATAAACTGTATTCCGCATGCCCTCCCGGACCAAGCCGTTCTTATGCGTCAATGATCATATACAGCGAACTTGGCCTTCCCATATATTCGGATTCCGGAGTTATAACTAAAGACGGTAGAGATGTTTTTTACTGCAGCGAACTTCAGTTAGACTATACGGTCTGGTTCGAAGAAGAACTTTTTAATAAGTATGATAACGATGACTCTCTTATAGAGGAACTTAAAGACCGTCTTGCAAAACGTGAAAAGGCTATAATTTACGATCACCCCAACAGATTTATTTTTAATCAGTATTGGGACGATATTAACTATAATAAGAAGAATCTTGTAGAATACGGTAAGTGGATACC
>JAFSAH010000024.1 GCA_017441125.1 Clostridia bacterium | reverse complement strand
GTGTTCTTAGATCTTCTGAATATGCGGATAATCACACATTTGTTCTCACAGCAAGCGGAACGGCATCTACCGGTTATTGTGAAATAAAGGTTGGTGGAGTTCCCTATTATACAGCGCAGGTAGCACCTGATAATTCTATAACCTTGACAATTCAGGCTGCTCCCAATACTGTAATTGAGTTTATTCCTCAATGGGGTACGTCCTCTGCCTACGTGAACGGTAGCGGATATTACGGTGACAATGGTGTTATTGCTCACTCCGTAACAAATGTCGTTTATTATACAGTTGAACCGACAGCTAAACTTTCAAATATAGCAGCTCATTACGGCGTTCCTGAAGAAGATATAATTACTTATAATGATCTCTCCGTAGTTTCAGTTTTCAGCGTTGACGAAGAAATTACTATGCCAATTCTTATTGAAGGAATGGCCTTGGCAATTCCCAATCCTACTCAAAACGTTGACCTGCCGTATCAGGTTCCTTATGCAACATACACCGTTGAACCTACAGCAACGATTGAAGCCATTTCTGCGCATTACGGAATTTCCGTTTATGATATTAACGCATTTAATACAGAGACAGCCTTCGGTGTCGGCGCGGAATTGAAGATCCCTAATGCTAATCCCGAAATAACCAAGTACGCAGTTTCTCATGCAACATATATTGTAGCGGAGAATGCGACGTTATCAGGTATCGCGGAGCATTATAAAGTGACTGAAGCCGATATTTTGTTGTACAATGGTATTACGGAAATAACAGAAGGTATTCCAATTGAAATTCCCGGTGTTACTGCAGAGTATCCCTATTATACTGTTCCCGTTGCAGAGCCTTCCGCATCTGAAGATAGCAGCGGCGATAATAACAATACTGAAGATACTTCTGATCCTTTTTCAAATAATACTGATAATACCACAGGTAATGAAGGACAACTGCCTACTACCGGCAATGAAACCGAATCTACTGTTAACCCCGATTTGGGCGGAACTACAGGCACGGATGATACTCCTGTTCAAAATCCTGTTACGGACGAAAGTGTATCATTATATGTAAGCGACAATACCTATGAGCTTATGAACATAGGAATGATAACTCTTGATAAAGCGGATATTTTGATTTATAAAAAGCAGGAAAACGCAGATGTTAATGCTTATCAGAAAGATTTGGATCGTCGTATAACAGGTCTTGAGGCTGATAACGGCGAATATTTCTGCACTATAGTGAACAAGGTTGAAATGCTTTCACTTTGTTTTGAAATAACCGATAATATTGAAAACGGTTATTTGAGAATCGTTATTGGAGATAGCGTATATTACACAGTACAAATCACAAAAGATTCATATATCTTCTTGGATATTCAAGCGCCCCTTAACTCGGAAATCCGATTGGAGGCTTATTCGGGAGATTCTCCTGTAATCGTTAACGGCGGTGTTCTTTATGGCGATGATCTAAATAATAGTAATGACGGAAACAGCGCATGGTTGTTACATGAAGAGATAAAACCTGTAGTAGACCCCTCAACCGAAGGAGGAGACGGTCAGCCCGACAATAATACAGCTACAGAAGGCGGAAATAAAGAAGAACAGACCGGTGGAAACACCAACACTGAAGGCGACAAGGATGACGAAACCGAAGGCAATCAGTCCGAAGAAAATCCCGACGCTGAAGGCGATGACGACGTAACCGAAGGCAATCAGACTGCAGGAAATCCCGACGCCAAAGGCGATGATGATGACGGAACCGAAGGCGAACAGACCGGTGAAAACACCAACACTGAAGGCGGAAATGAATCCGAAGAGTCAAAAGATAAACCCGCAATGTTGTATGACGGAACAGACCCCGATTACAAGCTTGTATCGGAAAGCACGATACTGCTCAAGGATGCAGATATTCTTATCTATAAAGGTCATGAACAAGCTGAGAATGAAACGGAATATCAAAAAGACCTTGATGCTCGTATAACAGGTCTTGAGGCTGTTGAAGTAGTTGAAAATAAAGCAGGCGAATATTTCTGTAAACTGTCAATGAGTACCGAAAAACTCTCCCTTTGCTTTAAAATAACCGAAAATATCGAACAGGGTTATTTGAAGATTATTATCGGAGAAAACGAGTATTTCACCGTACAGCTTAAAAAAGATTCTTATGTCCGTTTGGACATTGTGGCTCCGAAGGATACAGAGATAATTATCGAAGCTTATATTGGTGCTCCTCAAGAGGGTGTTGACGATAAGGTTCTTTACGGAGACGATCTTAACGATGATACAGACGAATGTAATGCTGTGATTGATTATTTATCGTTTGTAGAACAACAAGCCGCTGAATCTGCGCAGGGCGATGAAGAAGATGAACCTGCAGATGAAGCTGACTCTTCTTCGGAACAAACCCCGTCAAATGATGAAGAAACTGAATAATTTATAACCGTAAAGGGCGGAGACTGTGATTAAGAAGTCTGCCGCCCTTATGTGTTTTACGAAATATTATATTTGGTATGGGGATTCGAAGGATGTATCCTGATTAAATTCTACGGTAGAATCCATGCGGAAATGCTTGCGAAGAGAATACATGATTTTAATATGTGCTTCATTTTCGATTTTTATCAGATTTCCGCCTAATTCTTCGGCTTTTTCTTTGAATGGCTCAAGGTTCATGTAATACTGCTGAATATAATTATAATGACTTTTGGGGGTTTGATCTTTATTTGCTTTAAGCACGAATACAAAATGCTCTTTTTCTTCATATGCTTTCAGTTCTATTTGCGAGTCCTCCGCAAAGATCGTTATATGCTCAATTATTGCCTTCAACGTGTTTATGAAAAGTTGAGGGTTACATATTAACACATCATATCCGCTGAGTAAGTTTATCACGGATAATTTCGGATTACTTTCAGCGAGCTTCTCTACGACTTCGCTTGGATCAAAAAGCGTTTCTTCGTTTATGTTGTAACTTTTCATCAGTGAGTATATGTAATCGTATGTCATTACGATTTTACTGAAAACCTCGCTGCTGCTTTTCAACATTTCGAGGTAGACGTCTCCTCCGTCCTTACAGATACTTCTTCTGAGAGCTTCTATGGACATTTCAATGGTGCTTAGCTGACGGTGCGTTTCATTGTATATGTTGCTGAAGAGGTTTATATTGGGAGAATTCTTCCGATACTTTTTATGCATATCCGCAAGTATCTCGATATTCAGTCTTACAAGCTCGGGCTTTCCGCTTTGGCCCAAGATTGGCTGAAACAGTAAAAAACTGAATTCTTTAACATCGGGCGGAGAAACTATTACGTTTTCTCCCGCAAGAATACTTGTTGTTATTTTGCGTACTGTCGCGCTGTGCATATATTCTGACTGCCAATTTTTTATGCGTAAGTATTTCCCAAATTTGTTATCTGCTTGCCTGTTCATGTACTCCACTGTAAGGTCCGGTTTGAGCAGTATCACAGGGAAGGCGGCATCTTCAAAATAAGAAAGTATATCCGTAAAGCCTGAACGTATCATATGAGGTCTGTTAAAAAGAATTATTCTGTTTCGAGAATATTCAAATTTTCCTTTCTAAAATATTTTTCAAATTATATTTTACACTGTAATTTGCCGTTTGTCAATGTTTTAGAGTTCTTATTTTACAGAAAAAATAATTATGTTTATTCTATTTGACAAAAAGTTTGTTTATTTAGCATTGCAAAAGGCAAACAGATGTTGTATAATATTAGTTGTATGAAAATATTGAATAAAATCCAAAGTGGAAGAATGGAGATTAATATGAAAAATATTTTAACAGCTCCCTTTGTGGAGGAAATGAGAAAAACAACTGCTAATATGTACCGTCTCGGTTGGGATGAAAGAAACGGTGGTAACATCAGTTATATGCTCGAAGAAAGCGAAGTTGCAGAATACCTCGATCTTAACAACGTTATCCGTACGATCCCCACAGGCTTTGATGCATCAGAGCTTATCGGTAAAATTTTTATCGTAACAGGTACAGGTAAATATTTTAAGAATATCGATGCTGATCCTGAAACAAACCTCGGTATTATCCGTATTGCAAAAGACGGCACAACAGCAGAACTCCTTTGGGGATATAAGGACGGCGGTAAATTCACTTCTGAACTTCCCGCGCATCTTATGAGCCATATGGTAAGACTTAAGAAAAACCCCGAAAACAGAATCATCATGCACACACATCCTACATATACTCTTGCAATGAACTTTGTTCATGAACTTGAAGAAAGATCTTTCACACGTTCTCTTTGGAAAACATGTACAGAATGTATCGTAGTTTTCCCCGACGGTGTTGGCGTACTTCCTTGGATGGTTTGCGGTACGAATGAAATCGGTATTGCAACAGCAAAGAAAATGGAAGAATATCGCCTTGTAATCTGGGGCATGCACGGTATCTACGGTGCAGGTAAAGACATGGACGAAACATTCGGTCTTATCGAAACTGTTGAAAAGGCTGCTCAGCTTTATATGATTGCATCTACTATGCCAAGAGTAAATACTATCGAAGACCACGAACTCAAAGCAGTTGCTGAATCCTTCGGTCTTAAATACAGAGCAGATTTCCTTGATTTATAATTGATTCGGAAAATATTTAGTTTATAAAAAAAATTAAATCCGCACTTCATTTCGAGGTGCGGATTTTTATGAGGGCGTCAATAAAATCAGAGAGGGGATATAATAATGAAAAAAATATACGGGAAAATTTCATATGATGTACTGTATACGTATTTTTTAGGAGTAAGCGTTAATATTGATTTGGGCAAAAACGTTATGGACGCGATGTTCGGAAAGCTTGAGACCCTGCGTAATAAAAAATTAAAAGCAGTTCTTACCGCCATCAGAAATGATATGTATGATAACGGAACGCCTTTTTCTGACGCTATAAGAGTATATGAGAAAAATTTACCCGTAGAAATTGTATCATTGCTTTGTGTCGGTGAGGCTACGGGAACAATGAAAGCCGCCGTGAAAAACTGCGAAACTCTTATGAGAACACTTTCTGAAATGAAGCGTACTGTTAAAAACGTGTTGCAGTATCCGAAATTTCTTTTATTCATTTCTCTTATTGCCACCGCATTGGTTTATTTCTTTGTTTTTCCGTCATTGAATTCGCTTTTCCCCGGAGCGTCACTCGGAACATCAAGGACGGTGGTTTTGAGTGTTTTGGTTTTATTGGTGATATTAACGACTGTTTATATTATTCTGTCCGTTCTTTGCAAAATGTCGTCAAAAGTAAAAACGTTTATCGACTTCATTTTGCTGAATCTTCCCGTTATCGGTGTTGCGGAAAAGTCTCGGATTACTGCCATATGCGCGCCATGTCTTGATTCAATGCTGGATAACGGTATGTCAGGAACCCAAATCTATGAAATGCTGATCAGAATTATTCCAAATAATTACGTCAAATCGAATATTAAGGCCGCTTATGATGATTTGCGTGACGGGGTGCAGATAGATGTATGTCTTCAGTATACCGAAGGATTTTCCGACTCCTTTTATTCAATCCCTCTCGTTTCAAATAAGGTTTATAAAGGAAAAAGTCCTTTGCAGATATGCGGAGAGCATGACGAGGCTGTTATGATGAATATTTTTAATAAATTGGTTTCCTACATTCAGCCCATATTTATGTTGGCAATTGGCGCATTCCTGATATATTTATTCAGTACTTATATGACTATGTATATGGAAATAATTGAACAATATCTTTTACTTTAATAAAAAAGAGAATAGGGGAAGGCCGTACAAAATTGGCTGTAAAATTGAATTGAGTCATCACAAAAAACGCGATGGCTCAATTCATACGCAGAAATAAAGAAAAGCCCCGCGTGAGGCGGGGCGTGACGTGTGCTACAAACTGTCTATTGAATTAAAGACAGTTTAATTTCAAGTTCTTTGATTTTTTCGGAATCGTGCTTGCTGTGTGTATATTTTGTTCCGAAATCATTGTCAAAGGCTTTCAGCACATTAATTGCTTGCGTATATTGTATCTCGGCTTTTTCAGTTTCACCGTTTTCAAGATATATTTCCCCTAAAATCTCAAGCATCCAAACCAAGTGTTCCAAGCATAATGATGCTTCCTTGGTGGCTGCCTCATATTTTTCTTCGCCTTCTAACAGATAGGCTTTTACATACAAATTGGAAAAATATGTTTCGGGAATATGTTCAATCGCTTTTTTAGCCAATTCATATTCACCTTTTGCTTTATATGCTTCTGCCATAATACGATATGCATCAAGACGAATAGCATCATGTTTCGTGCTTTCTACAAGAGACTTACCGATTGTAATGGCTTCATCATTTTTTTTCAAATCCGAGATTACGCAAATTAAGCAATTCAATAACACATCATTTCCGGGATATTTCTTCAGCCCATCACGAATAATCTGTTCCGCTTTTGCTTTGTCGTTATCCAAATATTTGTTCCACTCATCTACGATCTCTTCAACGTTTTTCTCCATCTCATAAATATTAAAATCGAAAAGCTCATCTGTGGAAACACCGAAAAAAGACGCAATAGCAGGAATCATCGTGACGTCTGGCATTGTGTTTCCGTTTTCCCATTTTGAAACAGCTTGAAAAGATACTCCAAGGTAATTTGCGAAAACATCTTGGGATAGGTTTTTCTGTTTCCTTAAAGTTTTGATTTTTTCTCCAAGTTTAATCATTGTTTTTCCTCCAAATTATTTTGGATCAGCGCTTATCCTGATATTATTATAGCACACTTCTCTATAAAAAACAATAACTTGTTTGGAGAGAATTTTTCTAACGCAAGTTGAAAACTTGATCCTGTTCTTCCGACGCTTGCGTTTGAAGAAAGCATGGCGTGAGGCGTGTCTCCTCTAAATATCGGTGCCCACCTTGCACCGTCTCTGCGCTCATGCAGGAAAAACTCGAGCGAAAGCTCGAATCCACTATCAGAAGAACAAGGATTTATAAGCAAGGCTCCCTCCAGGAGAGATCTTGTATAAGTTGTGACTGACAGAAAATATCTCCAAAGAAAATCCTTGGTGGTGTCAGCTATTTCTCTGCTAAGGATGTAGATACGAATATCTTCTTTATTTTATATGCAAAAACCACCGGCACCGCCGGTGGTTCTATTATTAAGGTTAAGAAATACTGAGTTTGTAGAATTCACCTTTTTTTGCCATAAGCTCATCGTGTGAACCCTGCTCTTCAATTCCTTTTTCAGTAAGGTATATTATCGTGTCTGCGTTTTTAATAGTTGAAAGTCTGTGTGCGATAGTGAGCGTTGTTCTTCCCACAGCAAGGAGCTCAAGAGATTTTTGAACAAGTCTTTCGCTTTGATTGTCAAGGGCAGAAGTGGCCTCGTCAAGAATGAGTATGGGAGGATTCTTTAAGAATACGCGTGCGATACTGATTCTTTGCTTTTGACCGCCTGAAAGCTTTACGCCTCTTTCGCCTACAAATGTGTCATATCCGTTGGGTAGCTTTGAAATAAACTCCTCTGCACCTGCTTTTCGAGCTGCTTCACGGATCTCTTCATCTGTAGCCCCCGGTTTCCCGTATTCAATGTTTTCTCTTACGGTTCCATAGAAAAGGTATACGTCCTGCTGTACGATACCGATATTTTTTCTCAAGCTTTCAAGCTTAATGTGCTTGATATCGGTTCCGTCTATTGTAATTTCGCCTTCGTTGATTTCATAGAATCTTGGAATAAGACTGCAGATAGTAGTTTTACCTCCGCCGGAGGGCCCTACTATGGCTACGTTTGTTCCCTTATCTATTTTTAAATCAATGTGGTTCAGAACGTTTTCATTTTCTTCGGTATATTTAAATGAAACGTCTTTGAATTCAATGTCACCTTGAACGTTTTCAAGTTCTACAGCGCCTTCTTCATCAATTATTGAAGGCTCAACGTCCATGATCTCAATAAATCTTTCAATACCTGTCATACCTCTTTGGAACTGCTCCGTGAATTCGACGATTCTTCTGATTGAGTTCAGTAGAGTAGAGGCGTATAGTAAAAATGCCATGAATTCAGGGGCTGAAAGTGTTCCTTCTTTCATAAAAAACGCGCCGCAAATAACTATTGTGATATACATAATACCGTCAAAAAGCCTTGTTGAACTGTGAAAAGATGCCATTGTTTTATAAACGATACTTTTGATGTTTAAAAACTTATTGTTGCCGCTGTTGAATTTTTCTTGCTCGATTGGTTCATTTGCAAAGCTTTTTACAACTCTTATTCCAAGCAGACTGTCTTCAACTTGGGAGTTAAGCTCTCCCACTTGAGCTCTTGACATTTTGAATCCTGCACGCATTTTGCCATTGAAGATTTTTGTGACTACAAGCATAAAAGGCAGAATCGCGAACATTATAAGAGTGAGCCAAATATTTGAAAAACTTAAAATGATAAATGATGCAATTATTTTTATTCCTGCAATGAAAAATTCTTCGGGGCAGTGGTGGGCAAATTCCGTTATGTCAAAGAGGTCCGATGTCATTCTTGACATAAGCTGGCCGACTTTTGTGTTATCGTAATACGAGTGCTCCAATTTTTCAAGATGATTGAATAAGTCTCGTCTCATATCGGTCTCTATTGCTGCGCCCATAATGTGACCGACGGACGCCATATAATAGTTTGCCAGGGTGTCTATAACTCTGAGAACGATATAGAATACTCCGACCTTCAATATCAGATCTGTTGTGAGTAAAGTAATATCTTCGGTGGCTTTTCCCGTTAAAAACTCCACTATTTTGGGGAGAGCCAGCTCGCATACGGTCGTTAGCGCCGCGCATAATAAATCAAAAAGGATTGTTCTTCTGTGCTTTTTGAAATATGGGAGAAATCTTTTAAGAAGATAACTTAATTTATAATTTTTCTTTTTTGTTTCCATTACTGTATTTATCCTTTTTTATAATTTGTTAAGTGCGTCTCTGATGTTTTCTGCTTGGATTATTTCAATCGGAGATTTGAAATCTATTTTGTTTCTTGAGGGAACCAGGCAACGCTTGAAGCCTAAATTTTTAGCCTCGAGTATTCTTCTTTCCAACGATCTTATGGCTCTGATTTCTCCTGCAAGACCCAATTCTCCGATTATTAAAGTGTCTTCGGGAATGATGAACTCTTTTAATCCCGAAGCCAATGCTATTGCAACGGCAAGATCTGCGGCAGGGTCATCGAGGCGTATTCCGCCGATAATATTTAAATATGTATCAGAGGTTCCGAAGAATAATTTGCAACGCTTTTCCAAAACCGCAATGATCAGATTCAGTCTGTTGTAGTCAAATCCTACGGAAACTCTTCTCGGTGCAGGGAAGGGTGTCGGTGTTACCAAGGATTGTATTTCCACGACCAGAGGGCGTGTGCCTTCCATTATACACGCGGTTGCAATACCTGACATATCTGTCGGTTTACCTTGGAGAAACAGCTGTGAGGGGTTCTTGACCTCTTTGAGGCCTGTTCCCGTCATTTCAAAAACGCCGATCTCATTTGTTGAGCCGAATCTGTTTTTTACTGCCCTCAAAATTCGGTGTTCCTGACTTCTGTCTCCTTCAAAATAAAGAACGGCATCCACCATGTGCTCCATAACCTTCGGACCGGCAACGGCGCCTTCCTTATTGACGTGACCTACAATAAAAACGGGTATTTCTTCGCTTTTGGCAAAGTTCATCAGCAGGGAAGTCGTTTCTTTTACTTGTGAAACGCTGCCGGGGGAAGAATTTACGTCTTCCTTCTGCATGGTCTGAATTGAGTCGATAATTAAAATATCGGGTTTTTCAAGTCTTGCGTATTCAATTATTTCTTCAATATCTGTTTTTGCTATAAGATAAATTTGACCGTCAGAAAGACCCAATCTTTCTGCTCGGAGTTTAATTTGACGGGGGGACTCCTCTCCCGATACATAAAGAATTTTATTTGTCATTCCTAATTGCAGACAAATCTGTAAAAGTATGGTGGATTTTCCTATGCCGGGTTCGCCAGTAATAAGGATAAGAGAGCCCTGTACGATTCCTCCGCCCAGAACTCTGTCCAATTCTTCTATGTTTGTGGGAATTCTGACTTCGTCGGATTTGTTGATCTCAGAGAGCTTTATTGCTGTTGAATTTGTTTTTGTCAAATGGGTTTGCTTTGAAGTCTTTTCGGGTGTTGATATTTTAAATTCCGACATCGTATCCCATTGACCGCAGGCAGGGCATTTTCCCGACCATTTGGGGCTTTCTGCTCCGCATTCCGTGCAGACGTATACAGTTTTGTTTTTTATAGCCATTTTTACCCCTTATTTATATGTATATAAGTGTGTTATTTACATTATTATACAGCAAATGACGGGATTAGTCAAGTCCTTTTTTTATTAAAAAAGCCTATGCAAATAGGTTAAAGATGTCATTTGTGCATATTGCACAAAAAAACAGTAAAAAAGTTGAAAAAGTTTTCAGGGTGATGTGAGAAATATTTTTAAATAAATGCTTGATTTTTGTGAGAATATAGGGTATAATATTAGTGAAGTGGGGATTTAGTGAGCAAAGTGGTGCATGAGGCCACAAATTAAGCTCCAAAAAACGATTAAGTGGTGTAAATTCGACCTCAAATTAAGGAGTGAGCTGATATGGACAATTTAATAGGCAATTATCAGCACACGCTGGATGCAAAAGGAAGAATGTTCCTTCCCTCTAAGTTGCGTACCGAAATCGGTGACAGTGTTTATATGACGCGAGGTCTTGACCATTGTATTTTCCTTTTCTCAGAGGAGCAGTGGAAAGTTTTCTACGAAAAGATTCAGAGCATCACCACTTACAACGCCCGTGATCTTCAGCGTTTCTTCTTCGGTAACGCGGCGCAATCTCCCCTTGATGCTCAAGGCAGAATCGCAGTTCCTCAAGGATTAAGAGATTTTGCAGGATTGCAAAAAGATGTTACTATCGTCGGTGTTTCAGGCAAGCTTGAACTTTGGGATACAGATAAATGGAATGCATTCAACCTTAAGATGGAATCTGATGAAAGTGTTGAAGAGGCTCTCAGAGCTATTGACCTTAATATTTAAGATATGAACGAATTTGAACATATTCCGGTTCTGTTTAAAGAAACCATAGAATCTTTAAATATATGTCCCGACGGAATTTACTGCGACGGTACGGCAGGCGGAGGAAATCACTCTTTTGCCATAGGAAGTAAATTGAGCAATCAGGGAACACTTCTGTGTACCGACAGAGATATGGACGCGGTAAACGAATGTAAAAGAAAGCTTTCGCCTTTAGCTTGTAACGTGGAAATATTTCATACCACATATACCTCAATTCCAGATATACTCACTCAAAAAGGTATAAAGGCTGACGGATTGCTTTTAGATTTAGGCGTTTCTTCTCATCAGCTTGATGAGGCGGAAAGAGGCTTCTCGTATATGCAGGATGCTCCTCTTGATATGAGAATGAACAGAGAGGACAGCCTTACGGCAGCAGATGTCGTAAACGGATATTCTGAAGAGGATCTTGCCAAAGTATTTTTTGAATACGGTGAGGAAAGATATTCCAGACAGATCGCCTCCAAAATATGCAAAATAAGAGTAAACGAAAAAATAGAAACTACACTTCAGTTAAGTGATATAATCAAAAGCGCGATGCCTGCAAAAGCCTTAAGGGAAGCGCAGCATCCGGCAAAAAGAGTTTTTCAGGCCTTGAGAATTGAAGTTAATTCAGAGCTTACTCAGGTGGAAACACTTTTGGAAAATATTTTCCCCGTGATGAATTCCGGCGGGAGAATAGCAATAATCACATTCCATTCGTTGGAAGACAGAATTGTAAAATTAGCTTTTGCAAAAGCCGAAAAACCCTGTACTTGTCCTCCGAGTTTTCCCGTATGTGTTTGCGGGAAGGTAAGTAAGGGGAAAGTAATAACAAGAAAACCCATCGTTCCTTCTTCGGAAGAGTTGGAATTCAACCCGCGTTCAAGGAGCGCAAAATTAAGAGTATTTGAAATTGTATAAAAAGGAGCTGTATTTGCGGTGAATAAGTCAAATAAGAATGTTGTCATCAATTACATAAATATTGCACTCGTTCTCGTTTTGATACTCACTTTGGTAGCAAGTGTTAACTGCTATATTACACAATACGAAAAAATTTACCGCACAAATGAACTTACAGCTAAACTTGAAGAGGAAATAAACAACGGTGAAAAGCTTCGCATAGAATATGAAAAAAGAACAAATATCCGTGAAGTTGAAGATTACGCCGTAAATGTTTTGGGACTTCAGAAATACAGCAATTACCAGGTTGAATACATTACCAAGCAGAATTCAAACAAAACGGTAATGTTTGAACAGGAAGCTCCGACTGAAAGTGTTCTTTCCCGTGTTGCGACGGTATTTTCCATTATAGCGGAATATTTCGATTAACCGACGCATAATTTATTAATAACGAATTCATTTTTTACTTCTCTCCTATAAGCAGATTTTCATAATAAAATTTGCACTTTGTTTTGTAATGGGTCATCTTAAGTGTTAAGGTGACCCTACCTTTTCAAACAGAGTACTTACGAAAGGAAAAAACAATGTCAAAAAGACCTTCTCAGTCAATGATTATAAGATTTAATGTTTTGAGAATAGTTTTCATTCTTGCTTTCGCTGCTATGGCTGCAAGATTTTTCTATCTGCAGATAATTGAACATGATAAATATGAACAGCTTGCTGTAAATCAGCAAACAAGCGATATAACCGTTTCCGCAAAAAGAGGAACTATTTACGATGTTAACGGTAATGAACTTGCAGTAAGCGCTTCCGCTTATCTTGTTACTATCGCCCCTAATAAGATTGAAGATGAGGAAACCCGTGAAAAGCTCACTACGATCCTTTCCGAAATTCTTGATCTTTCTTATGATGACGTTTATCAAAAGACGCTGAAAAATAACCAATATGAGGTTATTAAAAGAGGCGTTGAAAAAGATGTATATAATCAGCTTATTGAGGCAATGAGCTCTGAAAAAAAAGTCAGAACGGCAGTAAATATAACCGAAACTTCAAAAAGATATTATCCTCACGGAAATTTGCTTTCAACAGTATTGGGCTTTGTCGGTGTTGACCAGCAGGGTCTTGAAGGTATAGAGGCAATGTATGAGGATTATCTTAAGGGCTCCGACGGTAAGATAATCACATCTCAAAATGCAACAGGTTCTTCCATGCCTTTTGAATACGAAAAATATATTGATGCCGTAGACGGATACGATATCAAACTTACGATAGACCTTGAAATTCAGTATTTCCTTGAAAAGCATATTGAAAATACACGAGTTGAGCATAACGTACAGAGCCGTGTTGCAGGTGCGGTTATGAATGTCAAAACGGGGGAGATCCTCGCAATGACAACAAAGCCTGATTTTGACCCCAATGATTTTTATGTAATTACTGACGATATGACTCTTGAAATGCTTAACCAATATGCAACGGAAGAGGAAATCGCTTCAGGAAATTATACAAGCACCGAATATTGGACACAGTATAATAATATTCAGGCAACTTACAGGAGAAATAAGTTTGTTACTGAACAGTATGATCCCGGTTCGACTTTTAAGATATTTACAACTGCTATGGCTCTTGAAGAAGGACTTGTCAGTTTGGATGAAACCTTCTTTTGCAGCGGAAGTATTGTAAAGGGTGTTGTTACCTATCATTGCGCTAAACGTGAAGGTCACGGACATGAAACTTTCCTTGAGGCGTTGGGGAACTCCTGCAACCCTGTTTTTATTACGATTGCCGAAAGAATAGGTGTTGAAAAGTTCTATAATTATATTACCATATTCGGACTCAGAGAAAAAACCAACGTGGGTTTGATAGGGGAATCTTCAGGGGTTCACCATTCACTCTCTACAATGACAAATTATAACTTGTATTCATCTTCTTTCGGGCAGACCTTCCAGATTACGGGTATGCAGCTTTTGGCGGGCGTTTCCGCTATTGCAAACGGCGGTACGTATATGCAGCCTTATATAGTAAAGGAAATCACTGATTCTGAAGGTAATATTATTGTAAGCAATAAACCCACAGAGGTCAGACAGGTAGTTTCGGAAGAAACCTCAAAGACTATTTGTGAAATGCTTGAATATGCGGTTGAGCATAACTATAGAAATACCGCGTATATTGAAGGCTATAAAGTTGCAGGTAAAACAGGTACTTCGGAAAAAGTAGATAACGGAAGTTATGAAAACAACAAACGTATTGCTTCTTTTATTTGCTTTGCTCCGGCTGATGACCCTGAAATATGTGTTCTAGTTATTGTCGACGAACCTAATTCTGAAGTTCAGTACGGTTCTCTTATTGCCGCACCTTTAGGCGGGGCTATAATGAAGGACTGCTTACAGCATTTAAATATTGAACCCAATTATGAGGACGGTTCCTCTGTTGAATATGTTAAGGTTCCTCTTGTTAAGAAAAAAACTTTGGAAGAAGCCAAAAAAGAGCTTGCGGCTGAAGGCTTTACCGTAAAGGTTGTCGGGGATTCTTCCTTAGATGCTACGGTTACGTATCAGATTCCCGGCGACGGTCGCACTTTACCTAAAGGCGGAACGGTTATTTTATATACAAACGATGAACCTGTTTCTTACAAAACAACAGTTCCTAATCTTATAGGAAAGACAGCGGCTGAATGTAATACTCTTCTTGCTGAGTGTGATCTTAACATAAAGGTAGTAGGATCAAACATTAATTTCCCCGATACGGTAGCTGTAAAGCAAAGTCATGCTGAAGGCGAAGTCGTTGATAAGGCAACGGTAATTACCGTTACATTTGAATAAATCGGACGTTGAACCATATACTTTATTTTTAGGGAGATATTTTCAGTGAAGCTTTATCATTTGATAGAGGATGCTGAAAATAAAGGTTTGTCTGAAAAAGAACTTGAACTTGAAATTTTTAAAATCACTTCTGATTTAGCAGAGGTGGAAGAGGGAAGTCTTTTCTTTGCGATTAAAGGCTTTCAATTTGATGGAAATGATTTTCTTGAGGAAGCCATAGAAAAGGGCGCAGCAGCAGTCGTAACGGAAAATAAAGATTTTGAGAGTGACTGCTGTGTAGTTGCGGTAAAAAACTCTCGACGTGCATTGGCTTATGCCGCAAATGTGTTTTTTGATAAACCTTCGGAAAAACTGTGTATTATAGGTATTACCGGTACAAACGGAAAAACCACAACTTCATATATGTTGACCCATATTTTATCGGAAGCGGGCATAAAATGCGGAATTATCGGAACTAACGGTGTGGTTATAGGCGATAAATTTGAGCCTTTGCAAAATACTACTCCCGATGCGGTTACGATACATTCGATTTTTGCGGAAATGGTTCGGCAGGGAATAACTCACGTTGTAATGGAAGTTTCTTCTCACGCTTTGGACCAGGACAGAGCTTGGGGAATCCGATTTAAAATCGGTATTTTTACAAACTTGTCTATCGAACATTTGGATTATCACGGAACTATGGAAGAGTACGCGAAATCCAAACTGAAATTATTTAAACAATCGGATATATGTGTTATAAATAAAGATGACTCCTTTTCAGACTTCTTCGTAGGCTCTGAAAAAGAAAAAAGCTCCGTTTTTACATACTCTGCCCATGCCGATTCTGACTATAGAGTTGAAAATATTCATGTTTTTGATGACGGTAGTAAATTTGATGTTGTAAAGTGTAATTGCTTTACAGTAATTGGGGTAAAACAGAAAATAAACGGTTTCTTTAATGTATACAATGCATTGGCTGCATTTGCCGCTGCGGATATTCTTGGTGTAAAAAAAGACAGTATTTCGCGTGCAATATCCACTTTTTCAGGGGTTAAAGGCAGAATGGAACGTATTCTGACAGACAGAGGTTTTACCGTTATCATAGATTATGCACATACGCCCGACGGATTAGGAAAAGTTCTCACCTCTATTCGTTCATGCTGTAAAGGTAAAATACTTGCAGTGTTCGGATGCGGCGGTAATAGGGATAAATCAAAAAGATCTCTTATGGGAAAGATTGCGGAGGCTCTTTCGGATAAAGTTATAGTAACTTCCGATAATCCTCGCAATGAAGAACCTGAAAAAATAATAGAAGATATCCTTGTTGGAATAAAAGATACTTCAAAAGTTTTATCCGTAACCGACAGGCGTGAGGCCATACGGCTCGCACTTTCTCTTGCAAAGAAAAATGATACCGTTCTTCTTGCGGGGAAGGGGCATGAAACCTATCAGATAATAAACGGAATCAAACATCATTTTGATGAACGGGAAGAAATAGAGAATTTTTTGAAAAATAACTGAATGAAAAGTTGATAAAAGAATTATGAAAGGACGCATAAAAATGAATTTTGAACAGATAGCCCGAGTTTGCGGCGGTAAACTTATGAATTCGCAAATGGCTGCATCTGCAGAGCCTGTTAAATTCGTGACCGATTCAAGAGATGCAAAGGAAGGCTGTATTTTCGTTTGTATAAAAGGGGAACGTGTTGACGGGCACAATTATATCTCCGATGCTGAAAAAAATGGGGCTTGCGGTTTTCTCTGCGAAAAAGAACTCGATACGAAGCTTCCTTATGTGGTAGTTCCTTCTTCTGTAAAAGCGCTCGGCGATTTTGCGTCCGACTACAGAAATAAATTGAATATGAAAACGGTGGCAGTTACCGGAAGTGTCGGAAAAACAACCACAAAGGAATTTATATACTGCGTGCTTTCTGAGGGCTTTAAGGCCTTTAAGACAGAGGGTAATAAAAACAGCGAAATAGGCTTGCCTCTGACCTTAATGTCTATTCCTGAAGAATGTGAGGCTTCAGTTCTTGAAATGGGAATGAGCAAGTTTGGCGAGATTGATGTTCTGACGAAAATTGCCCGTCCCGATGTGGCTGTAATTACAAATATCGGTTTTTCACATATTGAATACCTTAAGACTCAAGAAAATATTATGAAAGCGAAGCTTGAGATCCTCAATGGCCTTTCTCCTGACGGGACTTTAATTCTTAACGGAGACGACGCTTTGCTTAAGAATCAAAAAGACGTTTGGTCCAAGACCGTATTTTACGGAATTGGCAATAAAGAATGTGAGTTCTTTGCGCAGGATATTCTTTTTGATAACGGTTCGACTACATTTCTTGCAGTTACTCCTTCGGGAAATATCAACGTGCGAATTCCTACGGAAGGACTTCATAACGTGTATAATGCCCTTGCGGCAATTGCTGTCGGTCACGTTTTGGGAATTGAACCGAAAGATGCGGCGGCGGGTTTTGCAAATTACAAAAATGCTCCTCTTCGTCAGGATGTTTACGAGAAAAACGGATATACAATAATAGAAGACTGTTACAATGCAAGTCCTGCGTCAATGCAGTCCGCGTTGGAGCTTCTCCGTTTTAAAAACGGCAGAAAAATCGCTGTTTTGGGAGATATGCTGGAGCTTGGCTCTTTAGCTCAGGAGCTTCATAAGCAGGTTGGAACTTGTTTGCACGGAATTGATTTGTTGGTGGTTTACGGAAATCATAACGACGACTATGCCTGCGGTGCCGTTTCTTCGGGAATGAAAGAGGAAAATATCTTTAAATGCGAAAATACTTCCGAAGTGGCAGGGGTTTTGAGCCGTATTGCAAAAAAAGGTGACGTGCTTTTGTTTAAGGCAAGTCGCGGTATGAGAGCAGAAGATGCGCTTAAGCTTTTTTTAGAGGAAAATAAGTGAAAGGAAGTTTGAATTATGGGAGATATGCCAAGTATTGGTGAAATTGTTGCGGGGCTTGCAGTTGCTCTTGCAATTGTATGCGCTTTAATGCCTTTCGTTATCCCTTATTTGAGAAAATTGAAATTCGGTCAACAGATTATTGAAGAATACGGACCTACCTGGCACAAAAACAAACAAGGTGTTCCCACTATGGGCGGAATCGTGTTTATAATTGCCACCGTTATTGCGTTTGTATTTTTAGGCTTTAAATATTACAGTTCAAGCTCCTTTTTATCATCTAAAGGATTTGCTTGTCTTATAACCGCTTGTCTTTTCGGGCTTATCGGTTTCCTTGACGACTTTATAAAGATCAAAAAGAAGCACAATTTAGGTCTTACCGAAAGCCAAAAGCTCATACTTCAGGTTATCGTGGCAGCAGCCTTTGTTGTGTTTACCGCAATGAACAGAGACTACGGAACTTTTATTTTCCTTCCCACATTTGACGGCTCCGGTAATAATTTCTGCTTTGACTTGGGATTTTTTGCTTATATTCTTTGGTTCTTGGCTATTATTGGTTTTACAAATGCGCTTAATTTTACAGACGGTATAGACGGCCTTGCTACAAGTGTTACGATCCCCGTTCTCATCTTCTTTGTATTTGTTGCCAATATTACATATGAAGCGGAGCTTTCTGTTCTTACCATGATAGTTATAGGCGCTTGTATCGGTTTCCTTATTTTTAACTGGCACCCTGCAAGAATTTTTATGGGTGACACAGGCTCAATGTTTCTGGGCGGAATCGTTACTACCGTTGCGATATCTCTTGATATGACAATCGTTCTTCTTATTGCGGGTATTATATATCTTATAGAGGCTCTTTCCGTTATTATCCAAAGAATATACTTTAAACTCACTCACGGAAAACGTCTCTTTAAAATGACCCCGATTCATCACAGCTTTGAGCTCAGCGGTTGGAAGGAAGAAAAAATTGTACTTTCATTTTCTGCCGTGTCTGTGCTGGCTTGTATTTTAGCTACAGCAATCGCTTATTTATTTTATATTAACGGTATTATGCTTATTTAAATTTTAATTCTGTTTGGAGAAAAATTATGACGGGCTCTGTAGGTGCTTACAAAAATAAACAAACGACCTTAAAGAAAAAAAGTCCTCTTTTAAAGTCGGAAGCGTTAAATATGCCGATGTTCGATATTCCTTTTCTTATTTCGGTATTTTTGATCCTTGCGGTTGGACTTGTCATGCTTTATTCCACAGGGTATGCCGCGTCATTTTTTAAAAATGACGGAAACAGCTATTATTACATATCAAAGCAGATCAAATTTGCAATCGTGGGTATCGGCGCGATGTTTCTTGTCTCCGTGTTGCCTTCTTTGATACCGAAAAAGCTTTATAACCTTTTGATAATGCTTTTTTATCTTGCTTCAATGGCATTGTTGGTTATTGTTTTGATAGTAAGTAAAGAGACTGAAAAGAGATGGCTGTATATAGGCGGCTTTCAGTTCCAGCCCTCGGAGTTTGCTAAACTTGCCATAATTATGATGCTTGCTTTATATATTTCGGTATATAAAGAAGATATGAATAAGTTTTTAAAGGGCATCGTTTTTCCCGGTATTCTTTTCGGGGTTGCGGTTATATTGGTATTTCTTGAACCCCATCTCTCAGGCGCTATTCTTATTGCCGGTATCGGTTACGTAATGTTGCTGACAGGTGGATGTAATAAGTGGATAGCTTTAATCGGATTGGGTTTGGTTATCGTAGTTTTCTTACTGTTGGACTATTCCATTTCTCAAGATAATTATCTGTTCCTTAAAGAATATCAGGCTAAACGTTTTATAGTTTGGCATGATCCTTCGGAAGATCTTTTGGGTTCGGGCTTTCAGCCGTATCAATCTTTGTTGACGATAGGTTCGGGCGGTGCTTTCGGTTTGGGTTACGGTAAAAGCCGTCAGAAGTATTTGTTCCTTCCGGAGCCACAGAATGATTTTATTTTTTCCGTAATTGCCGAAGAATTGGGCTTTGTGGGCGTTATAGTTATAATGCTTCTCTTTATTTTCCTTATATGGAGAGGTTTTTACATAGGAATCCGTGCGAGAAACACCTTTGAATCGATGCTTGTTATCGGTATTATATCAAAGGTTGCAATTCAGACCTTGTTGAATTTTGCGGTTGTAAGCAACTCCATTCCTTCAACAGGTATTTCGCTTCCGTTTTTCAGTTACGGAGGAACGGCTCTGTTGGTTCAGTTGGCGGAAATGGGTCTTGTTTTGCACGCATCAAGATTTGCATATTTGGATAAAGGAAAGAAGGATAAAAAGGAATGAGAGTAATTATTGCTTGCGGCGGAACTTCGGGACACGTAAATCCTGCAATTGCAATTGCCAATGAAATAAAAAAACGTTACTCGGATGCGGAAATTTTATTTTTCGGAACAGAAACTAATATTGAAGCCTCTCTTGTTCCAAAAGCGGGATATAATATTGAATTTATTTCAGCTAACGGATTTACCCGTAAGAGTACATTCAAAGCAATTAAGCATAATATTAAAGCTCTTAATACGTTTTTTTCAACCTCTCGTAAAGTTCGCAAGAAGATTAAAGAATTTAATCCCGATATCGTAATCGGTACCGGTGGATTTGTAAGTGCTCCCGTTTTGTTTGCGGCTTCAAAAATGAAAATTCCCACAGCTATACATGAACAGAATGCCTTTGCGGGCGTTGCAACAAAAATGCTTGCAAAGCGTGTTGATAAGATTTTTCTCAGTTTTCCGGTTTCCAATAAATTAGATGCAGATGAATCCAAGCAGATTCTTGTTGGAAATCCTGCAAAACAAGAGTTTTTTACTGCAGAGAGAGAGGCAGCAAGAGCTTCTTTGGGTATAAGTGAAACGGAAAAAGTGGTCCTTTCCGTTGGCGGAAGCTTGGGCGCTCGAAAGATAAACGATGCTTTTTGCAAAATGGCGGAGAGAACTTTCGAAGAAGAAATTCTTACTCTTTACCACGGAGCTTCAAGAGATTATTCTTATGTTCTTAAAAAATTGGGCGATAAAGCAAATCATAAAAATATTCATATCTACGAATACATTTATAATATGTCCGAGATAATGGCGGCGGCTGACCTTATTATCTCACGTTCAGGAGCAGGTGCTTTGACAGAACTTGCCGCAGTTGGTAAACCGTCGATTCTTATTCCTTCTCCCAATGTTGCGGAAAATCACCAATATTTTAACGCTAAAACTTTTTCAGATAAAGGTGCGGCTGTTCTTATTGAAGAAAAGGACCTTGACGGGGAGAAGCTTTATGAGCTTGTTTGTGAGCTTTGCAATGACGGTCACAAGCTTAAACAAATGGGAGATGCGGCAAAGACCTTTGCAGGACCTAATACCTCTAAACTTATTTGCGATGAATTGGAAAAAATGATTAAGTAAATTTCGACAATAAATTGTTATGACGTGACACGGTTTGAGATTTCTTCGCATAAAATATAATATATTTTATATTTATATGCGAAAGGTTGAGAATCAATGTCAAAAATCGTAATTGAAGGCGGTTATCCTCTTTGCGGCGTTATCGATATACAGGGCGCAAAAAACAGTATTTTACCGATTCTTGCGGCGGCGTATCTTGCCGACGGGGATTGTGTAATAGATAATTGTCCCGATATCAGTGATACTCATGCGGCAATTGAAATTTTGCGTGCTTTGGGTTCTACCGTGACTATACACGGAAATACCGTTTATATAAATTCGGACTATGCCTGCGGATTTGAAATCCCTGACAAGCTTATGCGAAAAATGAGATCTTCCATAATGTTTCTCGGGGCTATTTTAGGTAAAAAGAAACGCGCTTTGGTGAGTTTTCCCGGTGGGTGTGAGTTAGGACCTCGTCCCATAGATATTCACATTTCGGCTTTGTCAAAAATGGGAGTGACTATCAGAGAGGAATTTGGTTATCTTGACTGTGAGTGCAAAAATATTAAAGGTACGGTTTTGGATCTTTCTTTTCCAAGCGTAGGAGCAACAGAAAATATAATGCTTGCCGCCGTTAAGGCAGACGGGGTAACCGTTATAAATAATGCCGCAAAAGAGCCTGAAATTGAAGATTTGCAGAATTTTCTTGTGAAAATGGGCGGAAAAATATCAGGCGCGGGTTCGGGAAGGATAATTATTCAGGGTGTTCCAAAGCTTACGGGTACCCGTCATTCAGTTATCCCCGACAGAATCGTTACTGCCACTTACATATGCGCCGTTGCGGCAACGGGAGGAAACGCTCTTTTGAAAAAGGCAGAGGCTTCTCATTTGGGAACACTTCTTTCTTTTTTGAGAGAGTCCGGCTGTGAGATAAATACATACGATGATGCAATTCAGGTTTCCTGTGATTCTTTAAAAGGCGGTCATACCGTCAGGACAATGCCTTTTCCCGGTTTCGCCACTGATGCTCAGGCCGTGTGCATGGCTATGATGTGTAAGGCAAGGGGGAGTACAGTTTTTATTGAGACTATTTTTGAAAGCCGTTTTAAGCAAGTTGGAGAGCTTCTCCGTATGGGTGCCAAGATTACGACCGAAGGTCGTGTCGCTGTTACGGAAGGCGTAAAGAAGCTGTATGGCACGACGGTTGAAGCGGGAGACTTAAGGGGCGGCGCAAGCTTAGTCGTTGCAGGACTTTCCGCAGAGGGGACCACAGTTATAGATAATGCGGAGCATATTTACCGAGGGTATGAAAATATTGAGAAAAACCTCTCTGATTTAGGCGCTAAAATAACATCGGAAAAATGATGAAAAAAAAGGAATTTTAAAATGGTAAGCGATATTGAAAGAATGAATCGTAAATTGCGCAAAAAACGGATCCGAAAAATTATAGGATTTGTTTTTGCGGTCATTGTTGCCGTTCCGGTAACGATAATTCTTCTTCGTACGTTTTTAAAAACAAATTATATTTTAATTGAAAACGGAACTTCATACAGCTCCGGAAATCTACTGTCGTCCTGTTCCGAATATATCGGCAAGACGATGTTGGATTTTGAGAGTGATACGGACAAGCTTTTTCCGTCGGAAAAATTTCCTTATATAGATTCTGCAGAGGTTTCGATAGCTCTTCCCGATAAAATCGTGATTCGATTAAAGGAATCAGAGCCTGCTATTTCTGTACAGACTTCAGAAGGAAAATATATTTATCTTGATTCAAATAAAAAGGTTCTTGAAATATCCGATATTAAGTGTCCCGGAACGGTTTTGATTACGGGAATGGAGCTTCAGGGAGTATCTCTCGGGGCTGTTTTGAACAGCAATACAAACTATGAAACATCTCTCATTGACAGTATATCGGAGTCACTGTCGGAACATTCTTTGTATGACCGACTTACTTTAATGGACTTTACAAAGAAGTACGATATTTATTTTGTTCTTGATAATATGATAGAGGTCCGAATAGGAAACTCTGAAGATATTGATAAAAAAATTGATATGCTCGTTCAGATTCTTGCCAGAAATCCCTCAGGTGAGAGAGCCGTAATTAATGTGAAAAATTATAAAGAGGGTCGTTATAAGGCTCTTGATTAAAGTCAAAAGAAGGTCAAAAAAAGGTCGTTTTTCGTAAAATTATGTAGATTTTCGGAAATAAACAAGAAAAAACCAAAAAAATGTACTAAAAACCATTGACTTAAGTCGCAAAATATGTTATTATATATAAAATGATAAAAGAATTTATATTGGATAATTAACTCAATTGTTCGTTTGAAAGGATGGACCGTAAATGGCATTCAGAAGTGTCGAAGAAAAAGAAGATATTGTTACTATTAAAGTAGTCGGTGTTGGCGGCGGCGGTAACAACGCTGTTAACAGAATGATTAAGGATGAGGTTCAGGGCGTTGAATTCATTGCTGTAAATACAGACAAGCAGGCTCTTAACCATTCTATGGCTCCCCATAAGATTCTTATCGGTGATGCTACTACTCACGGCAGAGGCGCAGGCGCTGATCCTGAAGTAGGCAGAAAAGCTGCAGAAGAAAGCAAAGCTCTTCTCGAAGAAGCTATGAAGGGCGCTGAAATGGTATTTATTACCGCAGGTATGGGCGGTGGTACAGGTACAGGGGCTGCACCCTTCGTTGCTCAGGTTGCAAGGGAAATGGGTATCCTCACAGTAGGTATCGTTACAAAGCCCTTCGGTTTTGAAGGTACCCGTAAAATGATCCAGGCTGAAAGAGGTATTGACAATCTTCTTCAGAATGTAGACTCCCTTATCGTTATTCCCAACGAAAGACTCAAGCTCGTTGCCGATAACAAGATTACACTTGTTAATGCTTTTGAAATGGCAGACGGTATTCTCAAACAGGGTGTAGAAAGTATTACAGAACTTATCAAAGGTCACGGATTTATTAACCTTGACTTTGCTGACGTTTCTTCCAATATGAAGAACGCAGGCTATTCACATATGTGCGTAGCTACAGCTAAAGGTAAGGATAAGGCTGAAAACGTTGCAAGACTTGCAATTACAAGTCCTCTTCTCGAAACATCTATTTCCGGTGCGAGAAAGATCCTTATCAACTTTACTGCAGACGAAAATATCGTTCTTGAAGATATTTACAGAGCAGCTGATATTATCAAAGAAGAAGCTCATCCCGAAGCAGATATCATTTGGGGTCTCTTGCTTGATGATAATCTTGATGATGAACTTAAGATTGCAGTTATTGCTTCTTGCTTCGATGAGGATGCTCTCAGCAATAAGAATAACGAGGCTCTTCCTTCTTTCAAGATTCCCGTTCAGCAGCCCAAGGAAACAACAGCTTCCGTTTATGACCAGCCTGTAGTTTCAAGAGAAACGGATGCTCCCATAGCTTCCGTTGAAGCGGCTCCTGCAAGACCTTCCAGAATGTCTAACGTTCAGAGACCCAATCAGGTTAACCCTGAAAGACAGGCAAGACGCGCAGCAGTTGTAGAAGATACTGATGATGACAGCTTCCTTAAGCTTCTCAACGATATCACAAAAAGCAAATAATTTTACTTAAAACATAAACCGTATAAACCAAGGAAAAGCTCTTTGGTTTATATGGTTTTTACGTTTTTTATTTATATGGAGGATTTCTATGAAAAGCAATGAAATAACCCCTATTGCAAGTTTTACCGTGAATCATGAAATTCTTGATCCCGGTTTTTATATTTCAAGAATAGACGGAAATATTATAACGTATGATCTTCGTACACGAAAGCCTAATTACGGAGAGTATATGGACCATTCAACCATGCATAGTGTTGAGCATATGTTCGCCACCTTGGTACGCAATTCGGAAATCAAGAATGACGTCGTATATTTCGGACCTATGGGCTGTCAGACGGGGTTCTACTTGTTGGTAAAAGACCATGCTCCCGTTGAGGTTTTTGAGGTCGTTAAAGCTGTCATTAAAGAAATTTTGGCGTATGACGGTGAGATCTTCGGTAATTCGGCGGTTGAATGCGGAAATTACAGAACTTTATCTCTTGAAGCGGCTAAAAAAGAGCTTGAAGACTATCTTGAAGTTTTAAAGAAAGTTGAGGAGAAGGATTTTGTTTACAAACAGTAATAAAAAAATAATCGGAATAATCGGCGCAATGAAGTCCGAAATAGAGGCGGTTCAGAGCAGAGTGGAAAACGCAAAAACCGTTACTATAAGCGGTACCGATTATGTTTACGGAGAAATTTACGACGTTAATATCGTTGTTGCCATGTGCGGTATCGGTAAGGTATTTGCGGCTATGTGCGCACAGACAATGATCCTTACGTTTAAGCCTGATGTAGTTATAAATATCGGTGTTGCAGGCGCTTTGTCTCCCAAGCTCGGTATCGGGGATATCGCTATTGCCGACAGTGTTGTTCAGCATGATATGGATACGACTCCCGTTGGAGACCCTCTCGGACTTATTTCGGGAATAAATATTATCAATTTCCCATGCAGTACGGAATACTTGAACGTTTTTGAATCTTGCGCAAAGGACCTTGAAGCTAACTACGAAATCGGTGTTATTGCGTCGGGAGACTGCTTTGTTAACGGCAAGGAAATGAAAAAACGCATAACGGATAATTTCAATGCCATTTCTTGTGAAATGGAAGGCGGAAGTATCGGTCATGTTTGCTATATGAATGATACTGCTTTTTGTGTTGTTCGTGCAATGTCTGACTGTGGCGATGAAAATTCTCATAATGATTACGCTGCATCTTTGGCAAAAGCTTCAGACGTTGCTTTTAATTTATTGGATAGATTTTTGAAAAAACTGTAAGTCTCAACTTTGTTTAGCTTATTAAAAACGTAACCAAAAGTTTTAATTTTCCTATTGACAAGTTGGGTTTGCGGTGCTATAATATGTGTAATTTAAATAATAGGAGATTTTATAATGAACTTCTGTCATTATTTTGCGAATATGATATTTGCGATGCGCATGTGGTGTAGCCGTATGTGCAAGGTTTCTTCTGCTGTTTTGTCAGAAAGTTTCTCATTATAATTTCGTATTATTTACGATATGAAAATTAAGTAACGGGAGACTTTAATGTCTCCCGGTTTTGTTTTGAAAGGGGTAGAGGTGTGAAAGTTATAGATATAATTAAAGGAGAGAAGCCAAGTCTTTCCTTTGAGGTTTTCCCTCCGAAAACAGATGATAAGGTAGAATCTGTGCTTGAAGCCACAACTGAAATTGCAAAACTGAATCCAAGCTATATGAGCGTTACTTACGGCGCAGGTGGCGGAACGTCCAAATATACAACGGATATTGCCGTAAGCTTGAAAAGACTCGGAGTTACGCCTATTGCTCATTTAAGCTGTATTTCTTCATCGAAAGCGGATATTAAGACTAAATTGACAGAGCTTAAAGGTAAAGGAATCGAAAATATTCTTGCTTTAAGAGGTGATATACCCGAAGGAATGAATATGGAGCATCTCGAATATCACTATGCAAGCGAGTTGACCCAAGAAATCAGAGATTTCGGTGGGTTTTGTATCGGCGGTGCCTGCTATCCTGAAAATCATCCCGAAAGCGAAAACAGCAGGGCAGATATTGAGAGCCTGAAAATAAAAGTGGAAAGCGGTTGTGAATACCTGACCACACAGATGTTTTTTGATAACAATATTTTATATAATTTTATGTATAGGCTTTACCGTGCGGGAGTGAATGTGCCGGTTGTTGCGGGAATTATGCCCGTTACCAATGCCGCACAAATAAAGAGAATATGTTCAATTTCGCAAAATACTCTTCCTCAAAGATTTATGCGTCTTGTTGACCGATACGGGGATAATCCCAAAGCCATGAAGCAGGCAGGTATTGCATATGCTACTGAACAGATCATAGACCTTTACGCCAACGGCTTGAATGCGGTTCACGTATATTCGATGAATAAACCCGATGTTGCAGAGGCTATACAAAAGAATCTTTCGGAGATTATTTCATGATTTATCCAACAGATTACGGAATTATACCCACCTCCGAGTTAAATCTTAATAAAAATGAAGTATGCGCAAGGCTTCAAACTTCACGGGATACGAATCTGACAGATTTTTCTTTATTGATATCAGAGCTTGAACAGAATATTTTGTGTAAATACTCTGCCGTACGTGTTCCTGTTATTTTGAAAGAAGAAGATGTTGTGGGTTGCGGTTTTGGAGAGGTGAAAAGTGTAAATCTTTTCAAAAATCTCAAGGGATGTAATGAAGCATTTCTTTTTGGCGTTACCCTCGGTATAAATGTGGATAGGTTCTTAAATAAACTTTCCTTTACTTCTCCTGCAAGCCACTTTATTGCCGACGCTTTGGCTTCCGCATATGCTGAAGCCGCCGCAGATAAAGCGGAGGAAATTATAAAAGGAAATCTTCTTTGCAGACCACGTTTCAGTCCCGGTTACGGAGATTTGGCTCTGTCTTGTCAAGGGGCATTTCTTGGGAGAATAAATGCTCAAAAATTATTGGGAATAAGCTTGAATAAATCTTTGCTTATGTCACCTGCAAAAACTATAACAGCAATAGTGGGAATAGAAAAATGACTAAAATAACTGATTTAATAAAAACCAAAAGACTGTTTTTTGACGGCGGTACGGGAACGGTTTTGCAATCAATGGGGCTTCCTGCGGGAACGCCTCCCGAAATGTGGAATCTTTCTGCTCCCGAAAAAATTACCGCGCTCCATGAAGCCTATTTGAATTCGGGCGCCAATATTATCAAAACGAATACCTTTGGTATAAACCGTGATAAATATAATAATTACGAAGAATTGATAAATGCCGCATTGGATTGTGCTGAAAAGGCGGTCAGCGGTCGTGAAAATGCTTTTATCGCATTTGATATAGGACCTACGGGCAGACTGCTCAAGCCTCTCGGTGATCTCGATTTTGAAGATGCTGTGGAAATTTTTTCCGCAAATATTAAAGTTGCTGCTTCACGTTCAGATGTTATACTTATCGAAACAATGAATGACAGCTATGAGACCAAAGCGGCAGTTCTTGCCGCAAAAGAAAGCTGTGATTTGCCGATATTCGTTACCAATGTGTACGACGAGACCGGGAAACTCATGACTGGCGCATCTCCTGAAGCGATGATAGCTATGCTTGAAAGTCTTGGTGTTTCGGCTTTGGGTATGAACTGTTCTCTCGGTCCCGATAAAATGCTTGGACTTGTAGATAGATTTGTTGAAAATGCTTCAGTTCCTATTATTGTAAATCCCAATGCGGGACTTCCCGTTGTTGTGGACGGCAAAACGGTTTTCAATACTGATTACGAGACATTTTCCGATTATATGGTAAAAATGGCGGTAAAGGGTGCTTGTATTCTTGGAGGTTGTTGCGGTACAACCCCCGATTATATAAGAAAAACTGTGGGAAAAACAGCGTCTGTTGAATATTCTGTCCCGAATTATAAGGAAAAAACCGTTATTTCATCTTATACACATGCGGTGGAAATAGACGAACAGCCTATCCTTATAGGTGAAAGAATAAATCCAACCGGTAAGCCGCGATTTAAAGAGGCCTTGCGTGCAAACGATATGAATTATATTGCAAACGAGGCAGTAAAACAGATTGACGCAGGAGTTCATGTTCTTGACGTAAACGTAGGTCTGCCGGAAATCGACGAAAAAATCATGATGAAAAACGCGGTTGAGGCTGTTCAGACAGTTACTGATGTTCCTCTGCAGTTGGATTCAAACAATGCTGCTGTTTTGGAAGACGCAATGCGTATTTATAACGGAAAACCTCTTGTTAATTCCGTAAACGGGGAAGAGGAGAGTATGCGAAAAATATTCCCCCTCGTTCAGAAATACGGCGGGGCTGTAATTGCTCTCACAATGGATAACAGCGGAATTCCCGAAACAGCAGAAAAACGAGTGGCAATTGCAGAAAGAATAATATCTGTTGCTTCCGAATACGGTATCGGTAAAAAGGATATAATCGTTGATCCGTTGGCTCTGACAGTTTCTTCAAATCAACAAAGTGCATTGGTTACCTTAAAAGCTGTCAAGTTCTTGAGTCAAAAGGGGATAAAAACAAGTCTCGGCGTATCGAATATTTCATTCGGACTACCAAAGAGAGAACTTATTAACTCGACATTTTTTGCAAATGCCCTTGAAAATGGTTTGAACTGCGCCATTATGAATCCCTTTGCTTCTGGAATGATGGATGTTTACCATTCTTTCCGAGTTCTTCACGGTCTTGATGCCGCTTGTTCCGATTACATAAATTATGCCAACAGTTCCGAAGCTCAAACTGCGGAAAAAACCGCTAAAAATGAAGAAATTACCTTACATAAGGCGGTTTATAAAGGCTTGAAGGAAAACGCTGTTTCTGCCGTTAAGGAGCTTTTGAAAAACTCGGAGCCTCTTTGCGTTATAAACGAGTATATTATTCCTGCGTTGAATGAGATAGGTGCTGATTTTGAGGCGAAAAAAGCCTTTTTACCCCAACTTTTAATGAGCGCGGAAGCTGCTTCCGCGGCATTTGAAGAGGTTAAAGCCGTAATGCCGAAATCTGAAGTTTCCGACAGCAGAAGCGTTGTTTTGGCAACGGTAAAAGGCGATATCCACGATATAGGAAAGAATATCGTAAAGGTTATGCTGGAAAGCTATGGATTTACTGTTTACGATTTAGGCAGAGACGTTTCTCCCGAAGCCGTTCTTGAAGCTGTTCAAAAATTTAACTGTAAGTTTGTGGGTTTGAGCGCTCTCATGACGACAACTGTGCCCGTTATGGCTGAAACCATAAAGCTTCTCAATGAGAAGGCTCCCGATGTTAAAATCATGGTCGGAGGTGCCGTTCTGAACAAGGAATATGCTGAAATGATCAAGGCTGATTTCTATGGTGCTGATGCAATGGATGCAGTAAGAATTGCAGAGCATTTTTATGAAATATAATTATAAAATATAAAAGGAAGTGTTGTTCTTATGAACGATAAAACAAAAAAAATTGTCCTTGCTTCAATGCTCGGAGCTTTGACTTTTATTGCAACGATTATTATTCGGGTACCAATGCCCGTTGTCGGTTACATAAACCTCGGCGACTGTATAGTTTTGCTTTGCGGTTGGGTTTTGGGTCCCGTATACGGTGGTTTGGCGGCAGGTCTCGGTTCTGCCATTGCTGACCTTAGCGCAGGGTGGGTGTCTTATGCTCCTGTTACTTTTGCCATAAAGTGGCTTATGGCTGTTGCGGCTTATTATTTGGGCGTGAAGCTTGCAAAATCCAAAAATAGTTTTGGTTTGAAGCTCCTTTCTGCTATTGTTGCAGAGCTTATTATGATAGGCGGATATCTTGCTTTTGAAAGTATCCTTTACGGCTTCGGTTCTGCGGCGGTAAATATTCCTCTTAATGCAGTACAGGGATGCTTGGGTCTTATTGCAGGTCTCGTTATTATGAAAGCGTATACGAAATTTATAGCTCCGATATTAAAATAAAACGAATCAAAGCTTGAATATAAAAGAACGACGGAAATCAGTGCATTTCCGTCGTTTTTTCAATATCAGAATATTTTTTTAATTTGTTTTCCGTCTTTAAAGCATTTTGAATAACGCTCAATACATTCAGAAATGATTCTTATTGCTTCGTTTTCATCGCCCACATCGTCCAATACGGTTTCTTTCTTCTCAAGAGTTTTGTATACGGAGAAGAAATGCTTCATTTCGTCGTATGTATGCTTGGGAAGAGCAAAAATGCTTCTGTAACCGTTGTAAGTGGGGTCTGTGAACGGTATGGCTATTATTTTTTCGTCAGCCTTTCCGTTGTCAGCCATTTTTATAACACCAATAGGGTAGCATCTTACCAATGTCATGGGTGTTATGGGTTCGGAGCAAAGAACGAGTACGTCAAGTGGGTCATCGTCTTCCGCATATGTACGGGGGATAAATCCATAATTTGCGGGGTAATGGGTTGAGGTGTAAAGAACTCTGTCCAATTTCAGAAGACCTGTTTCTTTGTCCATTTCGTATTTGTTTTTGCTTCCTGAGGAAATTTCAATTATCGCGTAAAAATCATTAGGTTTGATTCTTGAAGGATCAATATCGTGCCAAATATTCATTTAGTTTGTCCTTTCTTTTAAAGAGAATTTTCCATAAGGTCGCAGAGAGTGATTTTATTATCTGACATTCTGAATGTTGCAATTTCAAATTTTCCGAGCTTGTATTCAAACTTATTTCCGTTTGTGAAATTTATTGTTACGTCTTTTGACTCTGTCGATGCGTTAAACACTCTTATAATATGTCCGTTGCCGTCGTTTGCTTTTTTGATTGCGTTACATTCAACACAGTCAGGAGCGTCTACTGTAAAGTTTACTTTCGGAAGTTCACCAAGTCCGGAGGGGAAGAATGAAAGTGTCATGGGCTTTTCGTTGAACGTTGCAGCTGTTCTCGGAACTCTGTTTACAATTTCATCGGAGGGTCCTACTATAAATCTGAAATCGTAAAGTCTTTCGCCCTGCTCAATATATGCAGTGTATTTATTTTGAGGAACAAATTCTATATCTCCATCGGGATGTGCGCAATAAGCAGGGGAGCGAAGTAATGTCATTTTTATTGTATCTTCTGTTGCGGAAGAACCGTAGATTCCGTCATTTATAAGAGCTGCCGCATGGTTATTATTGTCAAGGTAAACATATTTTTGCGCAACACATTCTCGCTCTGTTGTGGGAAGATTTTCAACTCCGTATGCCTGTTGACCGAAATATTCGCATTTGCCCAAAGTTGTGGGAATATTCAATTTGAGCATTTTTGCTTTTTCAGCCCATAGAACACGAATTTTTATATCCATATCGGATGTAACTTTATTCAGTTTATACTGAACCACAGCTTTTGAGGATTCGTAGCCAAAAACAGCTTCAACAACTGTTCTGACGGAACCTTCTTCAATAACTCTTACTGCAGGAAGAGGTCTTTTTACATTGGTAAACTTCGTGCTTTCTTCTTCGGAAAGAAGTTT
>JAFSAH010000023.1 GCA_017441125.1 Clostridia bacterium | reverse complement strand
TACGAATAAAATCCGTTTCCTCTTTGATTTTCTGTTCTGTTTCGAACTCCTTTTCGTAAGAGGAGATTTTAATTCTATCCGTTTTATCAATTTCCGAAATCGTCATTTCCGGCGGAATCTCGTTTATACTGTAAAGAGTACCGTCATTTGCATATATATAAACAGTCCAATTTCCTTCGGAAAGGGAGTCTCCCGAATCCACTATTTTCCAAATACCGCAGGTTTCATTCAGTTCATTTATAACATCGACCGTGGGATATATCTCATTTCGTTCTGCAGACCCCAACAAGTCTATAAAAGTACCGTCCGTGCATTGAACGAAGCGATTTGAATGAATACAAACCGCATTTTCAATTTTGGCGGCGTTTTCAATTTCCGCTGAGGAGTAATAATATTGCGTATCCTCTTTTAGCAAAAGGACCTTTCCGTCGCGAACAGCCAATGAACCTTTCCACCCGAGAGTTTCGCCAAACACAGGAGCGTTTTCAACATTTGGAACGTCGTTCTGTGTACAGGAACAGGTTGAAAATAATACAAACAACAGTATTAAGAAAAATTTAATCATTTCCGGGAACCTCCTTCGTAAAAAGCAGATTATCCTCGCTATATAAAAATCAAATAAGTCCCTTAAGGAAGTTTACAGCCATGCCGATATCCTTTGCGGGGTCTGCGCCAACTTCTCTTTCGATCGTAAGGAAGCCGTTGTAGCCGATATCCTTAAGCGCTGCGATGTATTTGGGGAAGTTTACCTTACCCTCGCCGAGAGGTACTTCCGTGAAGTATTCCCAAATTCTCAAGTCGCCGATACCGCCCTGCGCAAAGAATCCGTAAATTTCATGTCTGTCGCTTTCCTTGAGCTTGATACCGTCTTTTGCGTGAGTATGAACGATATAATCTTTCAATGTGTAAACTGCCTGAATGGGGTCATCGCCCGTTACCATTACGAGGTTTGCGGGGTCAAGGTTTACTTTTACGCCGCGCGCGGAGAGACTGTCGAGGAATTCCTTGAGCATTACAGCCTTTTCGGGACCTGTTTCAACCGCAAATGAAGCGCCTACGCTGTCAGCATATTCAGCAAGCTCGTTGCAGGCTTCCTGCATGATTTTATACGTGTCGTTCTTTTCGTCGGGAATAACGCCGATATGAGTCGTTACTATCTTTGAGCCAAGCTCAAGAGCAAGGTCAACTATTCTCTTGGATTTTTCAACCTTCCAGATATTATCTTCTTTAATCTGGAATCCGTGACCCTCCAGGTCTCCGCAGAGCGCACTGACAACAAGACCGTTATCTTCGATTATTCTGCGTTTTTCCGCAATAAGCGCAGGTGTGAGGTTTTCGGGTGCCATTTCGCCGTGAGTAGCATAGATCTGAACACCGTCTGCACCCAATTCACGGGCCTTTTTCATACTGTCGGCAAAACTCAATTTAAGAGAGTCAGCCATAATACCGATACTGAAATTACTCATTTTAGTTTTCTCCTTATTTCAATGTAATATTTTTAAATTTTTGCAGCCTTGACGATCCGTATTCCTTTGAATCAAAGCCATTTCTTTCATCTTGATTTTATCATAAATTTCAGCTATTTTCAACCACAAAATTCAAATATAATCTTTTTGTCACATTTTGTTTTTTCACAACCCCCGTATTTTCAGAAAACAATGGCTTTTTCACGGCTTTTTTCCGAAAATGTTTAACGAAAGATTAAAAAGAACAGCCAAAGTGTTTACAATTCGAGAAAAATATGATACAATAAAGTGTAAAGCTATAAGTATATACTTATTGAATTATTAAACTATTTATAAATACAAAAAATCCACATGAAGGGGAATTTCAAAATGAAAAAGTATTTCACATCGGAATCAGTTACAGAAGGACATCCCGACAAAATTTGCGACCAGATATCTGACGCCGTTCTTGACGCTATCATAAAAGAAGACCCCATGGCGAGAGTTGCCTGTGAGACTTGCGTTACCACAGGTATGGTCCTCATCATGGGTGAAATAACTACAAACTGCTATGTGGAAATTCCTAAAATAGCAAGAGACGTTATCAAGAGAATCGGTTACGACAGAGCAAAATACGGCTTTGACAGCGCAACCTGCTCCGTACTCACAGCAATAGACGAGCAGTCATCCGATATCGCTATGGGCGTTGACAGAGACGGCGCAGGTGACCAGGGTATGATGTTCGGCTACGCTTGCGACGAAACCGATACTCTTATGCCCATGCCAATATACTATGCGCAGGAATTGGCAAAAAGACTTACTCTCGTTCGTAAAGAAAATATTCTCGGTTTCCTCCGCCCTGACGGTAAAACCCAGGTAACTGTAGAATATGACGAGGACAAGCCCGTCAGAATTGAAGAAATCGTAATTTCTACACAGCACAGTCCCATTGTAAGTCAGGCGGCTATCAAAGAAGGAATCATAAACGAAGTTATCAAACGTGTAATTCCTCAGAATCTTATGGACGAAAACACAAAGATTCTCGTTAACCCCACAGGTCAGTTTATTATCGGCGGACCTCAGGGAGACAGCGGTCTTACAGGAAGAAAGATAATTGTTGATACATACGGCGGATACTCACGTCACGGCGGCGGTGCATTCTCCGGTAAAGACCCCACAAAGGTTGACAGAAGTGCCGCTTATATGGCAAGATATATAGCAAAGAATATTGTAAAAGCAGGATTTGCTAAAAAATGTGAAGTTCAGTTGGCTTATGCTATCGGTGTGGCAGAACCCGTATCCGTATATATTGACCTTTTCGGAACAGGAAACGTAGACGAAGAAAAGCTTATGGACGCTGTTAAAAAAGTATTTGACCTTCGTCCCAGAGAAATAATCAAAGCTCTTGACCTCAGAAAGCCCATCTACGAAAAACTTGCAGCTTACGGTCACATGGGAAGAGAAGACCTGGGTGTTGCTTGGGAAAAATGCGATAAAGTTGAAGAACTTAAGAAAGCTGTGTTAAATTAATGTATAAAGTAGACTACCATGTTCATGCAAAATTTTCCTTTGACTCAACCACAGAGTATTTGGATCAATTCAACGCAGCCAAGGAAAAAGGAATAAACGATATAATTTTCACAGAGCATTGCGAATGTAATCTTGAATCCGCAACCCCTCCGGAAATGCCCATAAGACCTTTATTTGACCATGAAGGGTATTGGAATTATATAAAGAATTTCAGAGACACAAGCGGTCTTGATTTCGGTATAGGTCTGGAGTTGGGTCAGGCAAATCAGGAACCTGAACGCGCAAAAATGATTCTTGAAAGCCATGAATGGGATTTTATAATTTGCTCTCTGCACAATATGAGAAAAGAATACGATTTCAGCCTTCTCAATTATCCCGAAAGAGATATTGATAAAACTTTCAGGGATTACCTTATGGAAATCTATGAAATAGCGGAACAAAATCTTTTCTGCGTGCTCGGTCATATATATTACCCCTTAAGATATATCAAAGCTCAGGGTTTTGACTTGGATTACAAAAAATATGATGCCGAAATGGCTCAAATACTGAAGCTTGTTGCTCAAAACGGAAAAGGTATCGAAATAAATATAAGCGAAAAAAGCTATAATAAATCAAAAGAGGACTGGAATTTCCATCTTCGTTATACAAAAATGTTCCGTGAGTTGGGCGGCGAAATAATGACCACAGGAAGCGACGGACATACTCCCGACGCTGTGGGTAAAAATATCGACGACGCAACGGAAATATTGAAAGAGGCAGGTTTTAAGTACGTTTCAAAATTCAGAAAAATGAAGCCCACATTTGAAAAAATCTGAGTTAAGAGGTGCCATATAAATGGATAAAAATGAAAAAATACTGAGACTTCTCGAAGAAAATGCTCATTTTACGCATAAAAACATCGCAGATGCTGTGGGTATGACGGTAGAAGAAGTTGATAAAATAATCGAAGATTACGAAAATGAAGGAGTTATTCTCGGATATAAAGCACTTATAAATTGGGATAAAACTCCCAGAGAATACGTTTCAGCAATCATTGAAATTAAAGTTCAGCCCATTAAAGGTGAAGGCTTCACTCAGGTTGCACGTCAAATTTGCGCATTTCCCGAAGTTGTTTCCTGCTACCTTATGTCAGGCGGTTTTGACCTCGCAGTAATTCTTGAAGGCAAAAGCATGAAAGAAGTTGCAATGTTCGTTTTTGAAAAGCTTTCCGTAATAGACGGTGTTACGGGAACTGCAACTCATTTTGTTCTCAATAAATACAAAGATAAAGAACTTATTTTTGAGGCTCAGGAAAAAGATGACAGACAAATGGTGGAGCTATAAAAAGATATGAATTTCGATAATATACTTCTCGACAAAGTCAAAAGTATGAAACCTTCAGGTATCAGAAAATTTTTTGACCTTGCAGATTCTATTGAAGGTTGTATCTCTTTGGGTGTGGGCGAACCTGATTTTAAAACCCCTTGGCACATAAGACAGGCGGCAATAGAGTCTCTGCAAAAAGGTATGACAAGATACACCTCCAATGCAGGTCTTATGGAGTTAAGAGAAGAAGTTTCCATATATATGGAAAGACGATTCGGTCTCAAATATGACCCGAAATCTCAAGTGGTAATTACCGTGGGCGGAAGCGAAGGTCTTGATGCGGTGATTCGTACCGTTATCGGTCCCGAAGATGAAGTTATTATTCCCGAGCCCTCATTTGTGTGCTACTCTCCCCTTACAATTCTTGCAGGAGGAAAACCCGTAAATCTTCCGACCTATGAAAAAGATAACTTCAAAATAAACCCCGAGGTTTTGAAAAACGCAATTACTCCAAAAACGAAGCTTCTCATTCTTCCCTATCCCAATAATCCTACCGGAGCATTGATGACAGCAAAAGATTATGAGGAAATAGCGAAAGTGCTTTCTGGTACAAATATAATTGTTCTTGCAGATGAAATCTATGCGGAACTTTGTTATAACACAGATAAACCGAATTCTTTTGCGTGTACACCCGGTATGTACGACAGAACCATTATTGTCAACGGTTTTTCCAAAACTTACGCAATGACGGGTTGGAGAATGGGTTTTGTTTGCGGTCCGAAAGAGATTCTCGGCAGCACGTTGAAAATACATCAATACGGAATAATGTCCGCTCCGACTACAAGCCAATACGGCGCAATTGAAGCGCTCCGAAACGGCGATGAAGATATCGAAGAAATGAAAATGCATTATAATATGAGAAGAAGATATCTTTTGGATTCATTCAGCAGTATGGGAATTCCCTGCTTTGAGCCATTAGGTGCTTTCTATGTTTTCCCGAACGTTTCAAAATTTGCACCAACATCCGAGGAGTTCTGCACGGACTTTTTAAACAAACAAAAGGTTGCAGTCGTTCCGGGTAATGCATTCGGAGAAAACGGTGAGGGCTTTGTCAGAATTTCCTACGCATACTCAATGGAACATCTGAAAAAAGCCATGGACAGACTTGATAAATATATAAACCACAATACATGAAAATAAAAGCTTACGCAAAAATAAATATAACTCTCGATATTCCGAAAATCCGCGAAGACGGTTACCATGAGCTCTGTTCTGTCTTTCAAACGGTATCACTTCATGATGAATTGGAAATCCAAATTTCCGAAAGTGATAAAAACGAAATAGAGCTTACCTGCGATGCGTCCAATGTACCTTGTGACGAGAGAAATCTCTGTTGGAAAGCCGCCGCGTCCTTTACGGAAAAATACGGGATAAAAAATAAAAAAATTTCCATTGAGCTGAAAAAGAATATCCCTTCGGGAGCAGGCCTCGGAGGCGGAAGCTCGGATTGCGCGGAAACACTGAAAGCCTTGAATAAATTGCTTGAAGTAAACGCGTCCAATGAAGAATTGGAAAAAATCGGCGTAAAATTAGGTGCAGACGTTCCTTTTTTCATAAAAGGCGGAACACAGTTAGCCGAAGGAATCGGTGAAAAGCTGACAGAACTGAAACTCCCCTATCCGGAAACCTCTTTGGTTATTTTAAAACCGGAAGCAGAGCTTCCAACGGTAAATATATACAAAATTTTTGATAATCTTCCAAAGGAGAGTCTCCCTGAAGCTTCTACCGAAAAGTTTTTGGCAGAGATATCAAAAGGAGATATCAATTCATTCAAATTAATAACGAATATGCTTGAGCCTGCGGCAAAAACTCTTTGCCCCGAAATAGAAGAAGTAGAGAAATTGCTTCTTGAAAAAGGTGCTGTTTCCTCGATGATGACAGGCAGCGGCTCTGCGGTATTCGGGATTTTCACAAACGTAAATAAGGCGGCTGAGGCTCTTGAAGCCGCAAAACATAATAAAAAAATAATTTTCGGCACAATGTGTCGGTTTATATGATTCAGGAGGAATCAGAGAAATGAAATACATGGGACTTAATGAGATAAGAGAAAAATATCTCAACTTCTTCGAGTCGAAAGGTCATCTTAAAATGGACAGCTTTCCTCTCGTACCTCAAAACGACAAAAGCATTCTCCTTATAAATGCGGGAATGACTCCGTTGAAACCTTATTTTACAGGTCAGCAGAAGCCTCCCCGCAACAGAGTTACGACTTGCCAGAAATGTATCAGAACACCCGATATCGAAAGAGTCGGTAAAACATCACGTCACGGCACTTTCTTTGAAATGCTCGGAAATTTCTCATTCGGTGACTATTTCAAGAGAGAAGCTATAAACTGGGCTTGGGAATTTGTAACTAAAGTTATGGAACTCCCCGTTGACAGACTTTACGTTACTGTTTATCTTGACGACGATGAAGCTTACGATATCTGGACAAAAGAAATCGGCGTAGATCCCTCTCACATGACACGCATGGGAAAAGAAGATAACTTCTGGGAACACGGTTCAGGTCCTTGCGGTCCCTGTTCTGAAATTTACTTTGACAGAGGTCCCGAAAAGGGTTGCGGAAAACCCGATTGTAAAGTTGGTTGTGACTGCGACAGATTCGTTGAATTCTGGAACCTCGTTTTCACACAGTTTGATAACGACGGCAACGGCAACTATACACAGCTTGAAAAGAAGAATATTGACACAGGTATGGGTCTTGAAAGACTAGCTTGCATTATGCAGGGCGTTGACTCTCTCTTTGACGTTGACACTATTAAAAACGTAACCGCACGTCTTTCCGAAATGTCCTCAAAGAAATACGGAGATTCCCACGAGACTGACGTTTCTCTCCGTGTTGTAACCGACCACATCAGAAGTACAACGTTCATGGTTTGCGACGGCGTTCTTCCCTCTAACGAAGGCAGAGGCTACGTTCTCAGAAGACTTCTCAGAAGAGCTGCTCGTCACGGAAAGCTCCTCGGTATTAAATCCGAACACTTCCTCAGCGAACTTGTTGACGTTGTTATCAGAGAAAGCGGTGCAGCATATCCTGACCTTGTTGAAAAAGCTGATTATATCAAGAGAGTTATCGAACTCGAAGAAAACAGATTCAACCAGACTCTTGACAGCGGCCTTGCTATCCTTTCCGAAGTTATTGAAAAGGCAGACGGTAAAGTGGTAAGCGGCGATGACGCTTTCAGACTTTACGATACATTCGGATTCCCCCTTGACCTCACAAAAGAAATCCTTGAAGAAAAGGGCATGACCGTTGACGAAGAAAAGTTCCAGGAGCTTATGGTTGAACAGCGTCAGAGAGCAAGAAATGCAAGAAGCTCTTCCGACACATCCGCATGGAAGGGCAACGAAGAGCTTGAAGGTCTTCCCACAACAGAATTTGTAGGTTACGAGACACTTTCCGCAGAAGCAGAGGTTCTTGCTGTTATTGCTGACGGCGAAAGAGTAGAATCCGCAGCGCAGGGCGCATCAGTTCAAGTAGTTCTCAACACAACTCCCTTCTACGGCGAAAGCGGCGGTCAGGTTGGCGACGTTGGTAAGATCACAAAGGACGAAACAGTTCTTAAGGTTAACGATACAAAGAAAATAAACGGAATTTATATCCACCACTGCGTAGTTGAAAGCGGCGTTATTGAAGTCGGTGCAAATGTTAAAGCAGAAGTTTGCGAATGTGCACGTCTTGCAACAAAGAGAAACCACAGTTCAGCACATCTTCTCCAGGCGGCACTCAGAAAAGTTCTCGGCAGCCATATCGCACAGGCAGGTTCTTACGTTGACAGCCACAGAATGAGATTTGACTTCTCTCACTTTGAAGCTATGACTCCTGCGCAGATTGCAGAAGTTGAAAAAGAAGTAAACAGAAGTATTCTCACAGCTACTCCCGTTTCCGTTAAAGAAATGGCTATTGAAGACGCTAAAAAAGAAGGCGCATTGGCTCTCTTCGGCGAAAAATACGGTGATACAGTAAGAGTTGTTAAAATGGGCAAGCTTTCCACAGAGCTTTGCGGCGGTACACACGTTGAAAACACAGGTATGATCGGTGCGTTCAAAATCATCGCAGAACAGGGCGTTGCGGCAGGTGTTCGTCGTATTGAAGCTCTCACAGGCGAAAACGTACTCAAATATATTGAAGAAAAGAACGAACTTATCGCCAAAACAGCGCAGAACCTCAAGTGCGGCATAAACGATATTGATTCCAAGGCTGAAATCGTTACAAACGAAGTTAAGGCTCTTCAGAAGCAGATTTCCGATATTCAGGCGAATGCGGCGCTTTCACAGCTTGAGTCTCTCATAAATTCAGGCAAAGATTTGGGTAAATACACATTCGTTTGCGGAACACTCAATGCAAAAGCTGATGTTCTCCGTGAAATGTGTGACAGAGTTAAGGATAAGAACTCCAATGGTATCGCACTTCTCTTTGCGGTTGACGCTGAAACAGGAAAGGTCGGTATTGCGGCAGCTTGCGGCAAAGACGCTGTTAAGAACGGAGCTAACGCAGGCGCAATCGTTAAGAAAGCAGCTATGATCTGCGGCGGTGGCGGCGGCGGTCGTCCCGACAGCGCTACAGCAGGCGGCAAGGACGCTTCTAAGATCGCTGAAGCAATCGCAGCTGTAGAAGAAATGCTTAAATAAAATAATAATATTTTTACGCGGGGGTATTCTTTTCGCGGAAAAAGAATACCCCCGCACCCCCAAGAAAACCGATGCAGGACGATGCTATTTGTTTTTTTACATTTTTCCTCCCCCTTCGGTTTTGTTGGAAGGGGTTCGGGGAAACCTTATTTTTCCGCGAAAATAAGGTTTCCCCGTAAAAAAATATTTCTAAATGATAGAAAGGATACTACCATGGACTGTATTTTTTGTAAGATAGTTGCAGGAGAGATTCCCTGCTCCAAAGTTTACGAAGACGAAAAAATTCTCGCTTTTAAAGATATTAATCCTCAAGCGCCCGTTCATGTAATATTTATCCCAAAACAGCACATATTAACTTGTGCGGACGATATAAACGACAGCAACAAAGAAATCCTCGGAGATATTTTCGAGGCAATTTCAAAGGTCGCAAAAGAACTTGGACTGTCTGACGGTTACAGAATAATAAACAACTGCGGCAAACACGGTGCGCAGTCTGTAAAACACATACATTTCCACCTCCTCGGCGGCGCTCAGCTTCCCGAAGACATGGGTGTTCGTGAATAAATACAATATCGGAAGCAATCTCTGTGTATTCACAGCGTAAGGCTTCCGATGTCTCATTTTTACAATTTCAGTAAAGGACGATGAAATAAAATGGACGAATTGAGACCAAATGAAAGTAAAAAGCTTGAAAGAACGGTTGACGGAGTTACCTATAACCGTTATGCCATAAAAACAAGATTTGTAAATATAGGCGACGACTATGTTGAAGTCGTAAATGAATATGCAAAGCCCCATGTACAAGAGGGTGATATCCTTTCAATCAGCGAAAAGATAATCGCGCTTTGCCAGAAACGAATCGTTTACAGAAAAGATATTCACCCCGGTTTTTGGGCAAAATTGCTTTGTAAATTTGTACACGTTACACCCGCAGGCCCCGGTGCAGGCACACCCCATAAGATGCAGTTAATAATTATGCTCTGCGGTTTGCCCAGAGTACTCTTCGCAACGGCTTGCTCTGCGGTAACAAAACTCTTCGGAATCAAAGGCGTATTCTATAAGGTTTGCGGACACGAAGTTGAAGGTATTGATGGTCTTATCGACTACGACATCTCCTACAAAGAATACGTTGACTACGGTATCCTTAACCCTGAAAATCCCAAGGGTGTTTGCAACGAAATTTACGAGAAATTGGGAATCCCCTGCATGATCGTTGACGCTTGCGATATCTCCGTAACAATTTTAGGCAAATGCGACGCAGTAACTCTCCCCAATGAGACCCTTGCTGAAATAATCAGGGACAACCCCGCAGGTCAAGACGACCAGTGCACACCTCTTATACTTATAAGAAAACAGGAAAAAACTGAAGAATAATCCCCAATAAAACAAAGAAAGGTTCTGCTATGACAGGAAAATTTCACAGAGCGCTTTTGGCTCTGCTTATGATTACAATGTTATTTTCTTTGGTATCATGCGCTCCTTCCGAAACGGAAGTAAAGAGCGTTGAAGTCAGCTCTGTAACCCTCAACATAACCGAATATTTCTTCACTGACGAACATGACTATCTACAACTCAATGCGGTCGTGTACCCCTTAAACGCAACGGACAAGACTGTATTTTGGAGTTCAAGTGACCCCGCCGTTGCAACAGTTGATGCAATGGGAACAGTGCGTCCCGTAAATGACGGACAAGCTCTCATAACGGCAAGGTCTGCGGACGGTTCCGTTGTTGCGGGATGTGAGATACAGGTAGGTCTTATATACCCCGTTGGCGGCATAGTCATGAATACAAATCAATTAAGTTTTGAAGATCTTGAAGATACCGCGCAACTGTTTTATACAATTCTGCCCCTGAATGCTACAAACAAAAACGTAGTTTGGAGCACAAGCAATCCTGCAGTCGCAATCGTTGACGAAAACGGAAACGTGACTTTGGCAGGAGACGGTCAGACGACAATAACCGTAACGACAGAGGACGGAGGCTTCTCCGCAAGCTGTAACGTGGCGGTAAATACGGTCGTACCGATGGAAGACGTAAACTTTGATATCTCTTCTTTCACTTTTAAGAAGGACTCCGACGTTCTTGTTCTTACTCCTGTATGGGAACCCATAGACACAACGGAGCGAGGTCTCACATGGTCAAGCTCCGACCCGTCCGTTGCAACAGTTGATGAGGTCACAGGCGTGGTAACTGCCTTGAAAAACGGAACGACTGTCATAAAAGCAGTTACGGATAACGGCTTGAAAAATGCCGTATGTACGGTTACTGTAGATTTTCCCATACCCTGCACGGGTATTTCTTTGGATGTTTCCGAACTGAAATTCACAAAGAAAGACGAGGAATACAAGCTTACCGCCACAGTTTCCCCTGCAAATGCAACGGAAAAGGGCGTAATTTTTGAAAGCTTAACTCCTTCTGTCGTGGAGGTTTCCGAAGACGGAACAATAAAGGTTGTTGAAAACGGCGAAGGCGTGATCGTAGCAACGACAAAAGACAACGGCTACAGGGCCGTAGTTAAGGTTGCCGTAGCCATAGAGCCGCCAAAGCCCGAAAGCATAACCTTTGAAAAATATTCCTGCACTTTAACCAAAAAGGGCGAGACATTTGCAATCCAGCCCATTATATACCCGTCAGACGCGGTAAATAAGGAATGTACCTTTGAAACAGACGACCCGAAAATCGCAACTGTGGACAAAAACGGGGTCGTTAAGGCTGTCGGAGACGGAATTGCGTTCATTACAGTAAAATCCAAAGAAGGCACTGCCGTACAAATATTCTACGTCAACGTTGACCTGGAATCTTACGCAATTTCAGGTGAAACGGTAACACATGAAGGCGATTTGGTGGGCGCTTGGGTAGCAACTGTAGGAAATATCGATTTCCCCTCAAAGCCCGGACTTTCTGCGGACGAATTGAAAGCAGAAATCGACGCCATAGTTGCTGATTGCAAAGCAATGGGAATAAACGCTATCTTCTTCCAGGTCCGTCCCGAAGCAGACGCCTTGTACGAATCGGATATATTCCCCTCATCTGCCCATGTGGTACTGAAGCAGGGAGACGAACTGCCTCTTGACTGCTTGGAATATTTCATTGAAGCAGCCCATGCGGAAAATATTGAGCTTCATGCGTGGATAAACCCGTACCGAATTTCACAGCCGGGAACTTACGGAACAAATTTGGATAAGCTTGCGGAGGATCATCCTGCAAGACTTCATCCCGAATGGGTAGTAAAGCATACAGACGGAGCTATGTACTTTAATCCGGGAATTCCGGAGGTAAGACAGTTAATAGTTGACGGTATTATGGAAATAGTAAACAATTACAACATTGACGGTATTCATTTCGACGACTATTTCTATCCCGACGAAGACAGACTGAATTTTAACGACAGCGAAACCTATAATAAATACAAGCAGGACGGACAAAGCCTTGCAGATTGGCGCAGAAGCAATACTGACTTATTGATTCTTCAGGTAACCTCCACGATCAGAGCCGTAAGGTCTGACTTGAAGTTTGGCATAAGCCCCTGCGGCGTATGGGCGCTGAAATCCAATAATCCGAACGGAACAGATATAAAGAGCTCTATGGAATCCTATTATCAGGTATACGCAGACACCCGCAAGTGGGTTCTGAACGAATGGATAGATTATATTTGTCCGCAAGTATATTGGGAAATAAACCACTCAACTGCTCCGTTTAAGCCAATAGTAGATTGGTGGAACGAGCTTGTGGCAAACGTTGACGTGGACCTTTATATAGGAATTGCCGCATACAGAGGAGAAGCCGCGACCGCATATAAGGACCCTGCAGAAATCAAATCCCAGCTTGAATATCTTGATAAAATGCAATACGTAGACGGGGCTGTTTTCTTCTCATATAAGAATCTTAAAAATAATACGGCGGGAGTAAAGACCACCGTTACGGAAAAATACGGAGACGGTTCAACCTCAACCTACGAGCCGACAGGGCCTTCCGAGCCCGTCGTGGGAGACTCCACAGAGCTTGTAATTGCATTTTCATCCTATACAGTAAGCAATGATACGGAAAACCACTTTATACTCGGTGTTGCCGATCCTAATTATCCGATTTACGTAAACGGTGTGGAGGTCACAGACAGAACCTCCAAGGGATATTTCAGCTATTATATAAAAGGGCTGAAGGTGGGCGAAAACGTATATACTATAACTCAAAACAACAGTGTTAAAACCTTTACGGTAACACGCGCGGAAAAATCCTCTTCATCGACAACGATGTCGGAGTTCGGATTTGTAAAAGATTCGTTTTCACCTCTTAACGACTACGCTAATGTTTCCGGCTCGAAGCTTACCGTTTCATGCACCGCTACGGCAGGCGCAAAGGTCTATGCGAAAATCGGCGATTATACCGTACAGCTTTACTCTTCAACGGCTGATTCGACTGACGGCACATTCAAAAAAGCCTACTATTCAGGAACCTTTGTAATGCCTGAGGTGGAAGGCAACGCCACCATAGGAGGAGTTACCTTCTACGCCGAAAAAGCAGGTCAGAACACGGTTATCGTGCAGCTTGACAACGTCGTTGAGGCAATAAACGACCCTGACAGCTACGTGGTACAGGTAACCAAAAATCTTTGCGACCTCATGGGCTCATTGGACGACGACCCCGATGAATATTACTCTGCCACAGCAGGCTCCATTGACGGAGTCGTTGCAAAATGGGGCGGAAATACAAAGCTCAAAAGCGGAAACTTTATTGCCAACAGCAACGTTGAAAAAATTGAGGGAACGCTTACGGAAGTCATAGTTCCCGTAATGATGACATCACAGTCTTCTGACGGAAAATATACCGAGATCTCTTTCCTCATGAGCGCCCAGACGATCCATAGAATACGGATGTTTGACGACAGAACGGAGATCGTTTTGTATAATGTGGGAATGTTCCCCGAAACACTTACCATTGAGGAAAACCCGCTGTTCTCAAGTGCTTCCTATCAAAAGAACGGTTCTACAATAACCGTAACTCTGACACATAAAAAATCGATGCATATTTTCGGATACAAGCCTGAATTTAAAAACGGACTTCTCGTAATCAGCTTTAAAAACCCCATTTCCTTGAAAGAGGGCAGTCAGCCCTTGGCGGGAATCAAAATCTCCATTGATCCGGGACACAGCCTTAACGGCGGAGCTGTCGGTCCTTGGGGAACCACCAAGTGGACGGAAGCGGATTGGAACTACGAAATTGCGCTGTTAGTAAACGAAAAGCTTCAGGCCTTGGGCGCCACCACATATATGACGCACAACAGAGAGCAGATATTTGACCTTGACCCCATTATTGAGATGTACAGGGCTTGGGAGCCTGATATGAATATTTCGATTCACTATAATTACGTTCCCGACGATACAAACCCTGCAACGGCAAAGGGCTCGGAGGCTTATTACTCCTACAGCAGCAGTAAGCTTTTAGCAAAAACCGTTTTGGATACATTCTGCAACGAGACGGGCTTCTATAACAGAGGTCACAAAGGCGGATACTATAAGGTTTCCCGCTTTGTGGATTTCCCGTCAATACTCTTTGAGACCGCATTCATAAGCAACATCGAAGAATACGAATGGTTTACTTACGATGAAAACAAAGAAAAGGCAGCACAAGCAATCGTTGACGGAATCGTAGAGTACTACAGACTCCAAAGCTAAATAAAAAATTAAAAAGTACTACCGAGATTTTATTTCTCGATAGTACTTTTTTTTATGATTTTTTAAACCGTAATTTATCTTTAAACCATTTTTTTGAGCCATTTTGCCTTTACGAGCAAATAGTAAAGCAAGAAAGAATAAAGAGGTGTGGTCAAAAGTACTGCCGTAGCAAGTCGGGGAAGAAGATATGCCACGAAGCCCACACTTGACATTGCAAGACTCAACCAGAATGAGTTCAGAACAGAGGTTGTAATTGCAGTGATCGCACAGAAAGCGGATATTTTGAACTTAAGGGGATCCGTCTCAATAAGCACGAAAATAATAGCCAAAGCGCAAATTGTCAAGGCAATAAAAGGCGCTAAACCAAACCGGATTTCTACGGGAAGGTCCTTCAGGCTCTTGGGGATCTGAAGCATCAAAGATACGACCGCTACGCCCGAAAAGACAAATGAAGCCAAAATTGAGATTATAGCCAAAACGTTTTTACGCTTATGACTGAAAAATACCGCAAGAATAAGCAAGGGCAACGCAAGAACAAACAGCGCGGATATCATACCGAAAGTATCGGCAAGTCCGCTCCATGCATAAAATACCTCCGGAAGATTTTCAGGATTATAAAGAGATGTTATCTCCAAAAAGGCATTTTTATATGCGGAAGACCTTGTTAAAATATCCCACATGGACAAGTCATGGACAGTTTCTCCGACCGTAATGCTCGTTGCGGAAGTAAAGATTTCAAGTCCGTAAAGAAGCACGGCAAAAGAGGCAAATATATAATAAAATTTGTTTTTGGGCGAATCTTTTGCTACGGGAACGAGTAATTCTCCGCGATTTTCCGCCTTTATCTTAAGGATAAATCTGCCGAAGACGCCCGCCATTGCGCCTGCAAGCATTGTCGTGGCTGTAATGCCCCAAATGGGAGCCCCCAAAGGAACAAGTATCATGCAAAGAATATCCTGCACTCCGCCAACGAGAGCGCCCCAAACAGGACCGTAAAGGATGCCCGCCAAAAAAATCGGAATATAGCTGACGTTGATCATCAAGCTTGTTACCCCGAAAAGAGGAATGCTGATACCCACAAATCTGTCGAGGACAAAGCCTATTACCGCAAGGATCGCGCAAACGGCAACAGTCTTAACGTGACCTCTGATGTTTTTCTTTTGTTTCATTGTACTGTTTTCTCCTTCTTAAATCCAAGCGTTCATAAAAAAACGCTCTGAAATAAAATCAGAGCAGCCGTACGAAATAAATTTGACTAACGGTTCAAGAAAATCCCAAACCGTCATCCGAATAAATTAAACGAACAGCGGACGCAACATTACATCGCAAACCGAAGTTATTCGTCCGAGGGCGACTTCCCATCCCACGGCACTAAGCGGAAACCCGCAGCGCGTAATGTCTACTCTGTTGTAACTTTTCGTTACGATAATATTGTAGCATATAATGCAGATATTTGCAATAGATTAAAGAAAATATTTGTCTTTTTGTAAAATATTTTTTTATAAGCTGAGATTCATGGAGAAAAAAGCCAAAAACTTAATAATATTTGATTTTTTGCTTCCACATCTTGACTTTTTATCGAAAAAGGTGTATGCTATATATAGGAAATTATTTTTATGGAGGCATATATGCTCTGGACTTCATGGTTATTCGTGGGTATCTACATTTTGATGCTCCTACTGTCCTTTTACAATTATAAAAAAATCAACAACTCAAAAAATTACATAAGTACAGATAAGAAGATCTCAAATAACACAGCGGTTATTTCAACCCAAATGACAGCGGCTTCAATTCCTGCTTTTTTAATTCTGCCCAGGCTTGCAATCTCCGACGGCGGTTTGATTAAAGGAATTATTTTAGCATTGGCGATTATTGTGGGCTCCACAGCCTCTTACCTGCTGATTGCAAAAAGAATGCGTGTTTATTCTGAAATTACAGGAGATAATCACACTGTTTCTTCCTATATTTCCGCGCGTTTCAAGTCCTCCAACGGAGTGTTAAGGACTATTTCCGCCTCGATCATTACGGTATTTATGGTTTTGCTTTCCGCATTCACGTTATCAGTAACGGCAAACGTGGCGGCTCAGATTTTCGGTTGGAATAAAATTTCTTCAGCGATTCTGATTTGCGGCGCAAGCATGATATACCTTTATTTAGGCGGTATCCCCGCTTCGATATCCTCAGATAAGGTTCGCAGTTTAATCGTTTTGGGAACAGCCCTGGCGATGTTCGGATTCATTCTTTTCGAGTTGATAGTCGGAAATACTGACAGCTCTTCCGTGAGAATGATTCCCCAGGCAATACAGGAGCAGACTGTTTCCGTATCAAACGTATTTTCCTGCATAGGTATATCACTTGGATTTTTGGGCTTTCCGACAGCAATCAAGCGCTACCTGATTATAAAAGACCGAAAGCCTGCAAAAAGATTCAGTTTTTCAGCAGTGATCTGGTGCTTGGTCTGTTGCGCGGCAGTGCTGTTATTGGTTTATATCGTAAAGCCCGAATCCGTGACGGATTTCCTCAACAAGTTTTTTAACGGAGTTGAAAGTGGCCAAGGAATAACGATCTTTAACGCAGTTTTAAATTCACTCTTGATCGTATCCTTCATGATAACGCTCATGGCAATAACAGACGGCGCGATACTTGCCGCAGCCATAACGTTTTCTTCGGATATTTTAAACGCCGCTTTATCCCATGAAAAAGACAGCAAGAAAACTCTTCTGGCTAACAAAACGACTGTTATAGTCATTGGGATTGCAGCATTCATTCTTGCGTTGGGCGAAGAGCCGTTGCCGATAATGGATCCGTCTTTCATTTGGGCAACAATGGGCGCGTGCTTCGGACCAACTGTTCTGTTCTCGCTCTATTGCAGAAGACTCACCGTAAAAGGCGCTGTATCTTCTATGATCTTCGGACTGTTGACTATATTGATCTGGAAATTCGTCCTCGCTCCTTTGGGCGGAATATTCCTGCTCTATGAAATAATTCCGGGCTTTATTGTTTCAACTGCTGCACTGTACGCAGTTTCGTACCTCGACAGACAAAAACCGTCACCGCGAATCCTCAATGAATTCGGACGAATGACGGAAATAATAAAAATGCAAGGTAAATAAAATAAGTATATTGTGTGGGAAGCTTTTCATACGAAAAGCTTCCCACACATCCCTTTCAAAAGAAGAGCAAGTCAGAGTAAAAAGCAGCAAGCCAACTAATTCACGCCAAAACGGCGCCCAACATTAAAATACCGATATTGTCTTTGTATATCTCCGGAAATTGAGATATGGGTAACGGATTTGAACCTCTGCCCGCCTCAATCGTATAGCCGGGCTTACCGAAATCCTGAATAAACCAATCTTTATAACCGGCATAGCCTGAATTTATGGGAGTGATCTCTGGGGAATAACCACTGACTTCGGAGAACCTCAAGGCTATATCATATGCACCGGGCACGTTATAATTGAGGAATTTCCAGAAAATGATCTCACCTTGAGTATGATATGCCAGCGTCAAGGCAAAATCGTTATTTCGGGTATATTCGCCCATAGCGCGGCTTTCAGGCTCGGAAAAGGGAGACGGTCCAACGTAATCTCTCGGGCCGGGCTTCGTAAAGCCTTGCTCGAATTTTATTCGTCTCGCCTCATCCCATTCGGCAGGGTAATTCAAATTCAAGTCAACGCCTCGAATGTTTGCTTTCCAGCCCGAAGGAAAAGGAAGACCCGAACCTCGAGAAAGATTTTCCGCATTTCTGTATTCCTGGGAATCGGGAGATAATGCTCCCGTCACAAGGTCAACACCGTCGGGGTTAACCATCGGCACAATGTGTATAGAAGAGTTTTCAAAAAGCTTTCTCGTGCTCTGTCCCGCAAGAATTCCGTCGTCGATATAGCTTCGGCAGAAATTCTCAATAAATTTCATAAGCAAAACAGACGTAATCCATTCATTTGCATGGTGGGACGCGTTGTAGCAGACCTTTTTTGAACCGCTACCGATTACAACAACGGGTATATCCTTTCCGCTGACACTTTTGCCGATAGTTGAGACTTTCAAAAACGGATATCTCCGCTTAAGGCTGTTAATGTTTGACATCATGATATCGTATGAATAACTGATGTCCGTAGGAACAACCGCATTTCCTATAGGGATTATAATTTCCGAGCCGACCTGCAAATTATTAGGGTCAACATTGGGATTTGCGGCGATTATGGCATTTACGGAAGTTCCGAAGGTTTGCGCAAGCTTCCAAAAGGTATCGCCGCTTTTGACGGTATAATTTATATAGCCGTCAATATAGGGCATGAGCGCATTCCACGTGTTTTTTCCCACGACCCCGTCTACGGTAATACCCACAGACCTCTGGAAACGCTTTACGGCGTTTTCAGTGCGTGTTCCGAAAATCCCGTCAACCGTTCCCGCGCCATAGCCTAATTTGTTTAAAGTGCTTTGCAAGAGCTGAACGTAAATTCCTCTTGAACCGATTTTTAATAATGGCATAAAAAAACCTCTCATTCATAATATTACACTTTTATATTATGACAAGAGAGGTTTATGTGTTAAATAAGGAGCAGGGGACCCTATCGTATGAAGAGAAAAGATCCCCTGTAAATCAAACTATTTAATTTTACGCTTCGGAGTCTTCTTTTTTGAACATTGCTTTCAATTTTTCGATAACATCAGGCAAACTGTCAACAAATTTATCAACAGCGGAAGAAGCAACCGTTGTCTGTGTTACGGGAAGCATGGAAACGTTTCCCTCGGCAGAAACAACGAGGAATGAGATGGGAGTAATATTGACCCCTGCACCGCTGCCTCCGCCAAAGCAATAGGGCTGTTCAGCATTTTCTTTCTTTGTGGAGAAATCGGAACCGCCGGAAGCGAATCCGAAGCTGATTTTTGAAACGGGAATAAGCGTGGTTCCGTCTGCTGTACGGATAGGTTCACCGATTATGGTATTTGCATCAACCATATCTCTCAGGTTCTGCATTGAAGTTTCCATTACACCTTGAATGGGATGTTTATTTTCAGACATTATTTTTTCCTCCTGCCGTTTTTATAAATATATATAAGTATTATGATTCCTGCGTGTATTGCTCTGAAAAGACGGAAACAAACTTCCGTGTCGAGCACAAATTTCATTTTTTCCGATGTGAAATCAGGGTGAATATGGACCTCGCCGTCCTTTATCTTTTTCTTTGAATCAAGATATCCTAAAAGCGGGAAAATCACACCTGTAAGCTTTCCGTACATTTGCGCCGTTTTTGACGCGTCTGCCGAAGCCACGTCGACATTCAAATGAAGCCTTTGAACGTATATCTTTGAAAGAAAATGCTTCGTTGCTTTTTCCAAAATATCAATGTAATCAAGGAACTTAAGAGCCTTTATATAGTCTCCAAAGCCTTTCTTTTTGGGCTTTGAATCCTTTTCACTGTCGCCGGCAGCCTCTTCGGCTACGGTTTTTACAGGCTCTTCTGCAAATTCCTCTGCGGTTTTCTCGGTAGCCTTTTCAGCTTTTTTATTACTTTTTTTCTTTTGTTTTTTGCTTTTGGGGAACAGTTTCAACAGTATGGGTCCAAGTCCTGCCCAAAGCCTGAATCCTTCAATCTCGTCATATTTAACCACTGCCCTGACTCTCATCGGCAAAAGAATGAGAATTAAAAGCAAAACCAGACCTAAAATTGAGGCAATGACTATTCCCAGAATCGAAAGAACGGTCAAAAAGATATTCATGACTCTTCTTCCTCAAGCATTACCTGCTGGTCAAAATCTTCAAGCGGCTGGTCTTCATTTTGTATTCCTGCCAGACCCTCCATGAAAAGCTCTCTTGAGGGTAAAGCATCGAGGGATTCAAGCCCGAACACCGTCAGGAACTTGTCCGTCGTGCCATAAGACATGGGTCTTCCGGGAAGATCAAGCCTGCCCTGAGGTTCAAGCAGGTCTTTATCCACCAAAGATTCAATAACCTCGGAGGATGCAACTCCTCGTACCTGCGAAACGTAAGTTTTTGTTGTAGGCTGATTGTACGCAACTATTGCAAGGGCTTCCATTGCCGCATTTGAAAGGCCCGGTGTTCTGCCCTTTGCCACGTATTCAGCCACAGACCCCGCATACTCTTCTTTGGTGCAAAGACGGTACGTATTTCCGTGAACCATAAGCTGAACGCCTATATACATATCATTAAGATCTGCTTTTACTTCATCAAGAACTTCTTTTATTTCATCAGGTCTGCGTTCAAGAACCGCACAAAGCTTATCAAGTTCAACAGGCTGAGGTGACGCAAAAAGAATCGCCTCGACAGTTCCTTTTAATTTAAGATCCTCTACGCTCACGATGTTTTTCTCCTGTTCGGTCGGTTGTCCACCAAAACTATATCAAAGTTTTCGGGGTCATTGTTGTTATCGGGAATATCAACTCTTCCGCTTCTGATAAGCTCCAGAACTGCGAGAAAGGTTGCAACCGTCTGAGAACGGCTTTGGGAATTTTTAAAGATTGATGTGAAAGAAACTCTCACATTTTTAAGAAGCAGCTTGAGCAAGTGTATTACACGGCTTGCAACGGAAATAAATTCAGTACCGATAATTCCGTTGAAATGCTTTGAGGAAAGCGGCTTTTGCCCCTCTATTCGACGAAGCGCGCTGTTGTAAGCGTTCATCAGAGCCAACGGAGAGTAGGAATAATTCGCCTGAGGCTTGGGAAGCTCCTCATGAAGTTCCTCTCTGAAATAAACCTTGCCGTACATACTGTTTTCGGAAAGCATTTCTGCTGCCTTCTTGCAGCGGGCATATTCCTGAAGTCTTTGTTCAAGCTCTGCCTTGGGGTCCTCTTCGGGAATTTCTTCCTTGGGAAGCAATGAGCAGGACTTAATATACAGCAATGTTGATGCCATTTCAAGGAAATCTGCCGCAAGTTCGATATTGTACTCTCTTGCTTTGTCAATATACGCCATATACTGTTCAAGGAGCAAAGAGATTTCAATATCGCAAATATTTATTTTGTGTTTTTCAATAAGAGACAGCAAAAGATCCAACGGTCCCTCGAAAATTTCAAGTTTAAAGCTTAATTCATCCATTAAAGAAAAAGTCCTATCAAATTAAAAATAATAGTTCTGAATCCGAAATATATAAGGGAAGTAATAATTGAAAGAATATCGAATGTGTAAGAAACTACAATAAGTCCGATCAGAAAAAACATAAAATATTTTTCAAGTGAGAGATATTTTATCTGATTTCTCGGTTTGAGCAAGCATGAAACGACTATAGCGCCGTCAAGAGGTGGGAAAGGAATAAGGTTAAATACCGCATAGCTGATATTGTAAATGGCTATGGTTTGGAATAATTCGTAGATGTTTAAAACGACGTGGTTTTCTCCTTTAAGCAGCAGCACAAATTCCAATCCTGCCGAAAAGACCATGAATAAGAATCCGACCAAAAAGTTCATTACTGCGCCTGATGCCGCAGTCAGTGCGATTCCGACCTTCGGCTTTTTAAAATTACGGACATTCATGCATAAAGGACTTACCCAACCGAAGCCGAAAAGCAAAAGTATAACAATATTGATCGTATTTGCGTGCTTAATGGGATTTAAAGTCATCATTCCCATGTTTTTTGCAGTAGAGTCTCCGCATTTGTATGCAGTAAAAGCATGAGCGAATTCGTGAACCGTAACCGTTATAAGCACAGCAACCAGTGAAAAAACTATATAGGTAAGAATCTCAATGGGTTCTCCGCCGTTAAGTATACTTCTTAAAAGCATTTTTTTCTCCTTAAGATAAAACTACGTTAAAATTATTCCGGGCAATATCCAAAATCAAATCACCTAAGAAATCAGAAATACCGCCAATACAAAATTCCGCAATTCCGGAACGGGAAAAAAAGACAATCACAACTGTGATTATAAAAACAGAGTATCTTCTCCATGCAAGGAAAGTCTGACCTGTTTTTTCAGACATAAATTGGGCAATAAACACACCGCCGTCCAATGAAGGCAGAGGCAGTATATTAAAAATTGCAATTGCAAGATTTACTGAAACAAAAGCTATGAGGAAGGACTGCATAAACGTACCGTATTCCGGCATGGTTTTATTCCACTCCATAATAACCAAAACTTCATAACCGACCATAGCCGCAACTGCCCAAAAGAAATTCGCCAAAACGCCTGAAAGGGCTATCAGCATATTCTTAAAACGGGAAAGACAAGGTGCTTTGACCTCGTCAAGCTTTGCAAAGGAAAAAACAAACAAAACCGCAACCGCAAAAATATTCTTGATAGAAAACGCCTTAAGAGGATTTACACTTTCTTTAACTGACTTATCGAATTCTTTACCCATACAAATGGCCTGCATTATTCTGTGACCAACGGCGTGGAGCCAGATTGCCAAAAAAGAAGCGACGGCAAAATGCCCAACGATATAAAATATTTCATTAAATTCATAGGAGCTGCCGATCAATTCAAAAAACATAAAATTCCTCTTAAGCACTTGTTTTTGGATATAATTCCATATATAACATTATACACCAGAATCACTTAAAAGTAAAGTCAAAACATATAGTTGACACAAAAATTTCTAAATGCAAGTCTAAAACAGCGCTATTGCATTCTTGTTCAATAAAACTTTGTTTTCTCTTTGCAAATACTTATATAAAGTGATTTATAATATAAGTTGAAATAAAAAATACAAAGGATCAAAGACATATGCAATTCAGACTTAAACAGGTCAATTATACTTTAAAATACAAATGCTTGCCGAAGAAGTTTGACGGTTTTAAGATCGCCCTTGTTTCAGACCTGCACGATCAGGAATTCCCTTTTGAGAATAACGAGCTTGTAGTGAAAATGATCAAGGAAAACTCTCCTGATGTCATTATGCTTGCGGGAGATATGCACCACGCAAAAATCGATAACACACGTTATATCGGTTTTTTGGAAAAGCTTACGGAAACAGCCCCCGTATTTTTCGCCGAAGGAAACCACGACTGTGAATCCCTGACGAAAGGATTTAAGGGATACAAGGAATACAAAAACGCAATGAAAGAGCTGGGCGTTCTGAATCTTCGAGGCGACGGCGCAAGAATTTTTGCGGAAAACAGCGAAAACTATATAAATATTTCAGGCGCAAGCTGGGACGACAGAAACGAGGTTCAGCCCAATTACGAAAAAGGTGCTTTTAACATCTTTTTAATGCACGACCCAAGTAACTTTGACACCGTTCCCGAAAAACCCGAGCTGATGCTTTCGGGACATATTCACGGCGGAGTGATTCGCCTGCCTAACGGGCAGGGAGTTTTCGCGCCGGGTATGGGCGCAAGCGCCAAAGAAAGATTTTCCCGCCACTACTTTTTCCCAAAATACACTTACGGCGTATACGGCAAAAACAAAAAGCTCGTAGTTACTTCAGGTCTCGGAAATTCTGTTTTTCCATTCAGATTTATATGCCCCGAAGTAGTAATAATCACACTTAAACACGAAGATTGAAAGAGGAAAACCTGTGATACTCAACGGAATTATTGACAGAATAGTATATAAAAACCCCGAAAACGGTTACACCGTCCTTGAGCTCGAAACGAGAGAAGGAATAGAGACCGTTGTGGGAATCATGCCAAAAATAGCTGAAGGCGAAGAGATTGAGGTTGAGGGAGAATACACCACCCACAACACCTTCGGGAAGCAATTCAAGGTGGAATCTTTCACTTCAAGCTTGCCAGTAACGGAAACGGCGATGCTCAGATATCTGTCATCGGGGATAATCAAAGGCGTCAGAGAATCCACCGCAAAGAACATAATAAAAAAATTCGGTCCCGAAAGCCTGGACGTTATAGAAAATCATCCCGAAAGGCTTACGGAAATTAAAGGGATCTCCCCGAAAAAAGCGCAGACCATATCCCAATCAATGCAGGAAAATTTGGGTATAAAAACCATTCTTCTTTACTTCCAGCAGTTCGGCATGACCCCCACGATGGCTTTTAAAATTTATAAAAAATGGGGCTTAGGTGCATATGAGGAGGTAAAGAGAAATCCCTACAGCCTTTGTGATATTCAAGGCATCGGCTTTAATCGCGCGGACGCCATTGCAAAAAGAATGGAATACAGCACGGAAAGCCCTTACCGAATCGAAGCGGGAATTATTTACATACTCACCCACAACCTGAACGCAAACGGACACACCTTTCAGCCACGAGAAAAATTGGTTGAGGTCTCACAGTTATTGCTCGGTACGGACGAAGCGATCATAAACGAAATTCTGGATAAGCTTATTAAGGAGGGCAAGATAATTTACAAGGAGAAGATCGGAAATACAAACGGAATATATCTCTCCTGGGTATATAACTGCGAAAAAGACGTTTCCGAAAGAATAGTTCTGGCTTCGAAATTTTCAAGACCCTACGACGGAAATGCCGAAGAAGACATCAAAAAAATACAAGCCCTCAAGGGAATAGCCTTTGCCGAGCGCCAAAAAGAGGCGATTTACGAAAGTCTTTGCCACCAGATAATGGTTCTTACGGGCGGTCCGGGTACGGGTAAAACGACGACCCTGAACGGAATCATCGCAAACCTTGAAGCAAAAGGAATAACCTTCGCATTGGCAGCACCCACGGGAAGAGCCGCAAAACGCATGACGGAGCTGACAGGCAAAGAAGCGAAAACCATACACAGACTTCTCGAATACGGAATGGGTCCGGGAAGCGCAGAGCCGTCTTTTCAAAAAAACAGAGACAACCCTCTCCGACAGGAAGTAATTATAATTGACGAGGCTTCAATGGTTGACCTGCCGCTTTTCGACAGTCTTCTGAAAGCCATACCCTTATCCTCAAGGCTTATTATGGTCGGTGACGCAAATCAGCTTCCGCCCGTAGGTCCGGGTACGATGTTCAAGGATATCATCAACAGCAAACTCGTAACGGTAGTTGAGCTTAACGAGATATTCCGCCAATCGGGAGAAAGCCTTATCGTCACAAACGCCCACAAAATAATACACGGAGAGTTCCCCATTTGTACGGAAACGAAAAACGACTTTTTCTTCATGCGCGCAGATAATCCCCGCGAGCTGACGGAAAAACTGGTGTCATTGTATACAGACAGACTTCCCGGTGCCTACGACTTTGACCCTCTTGAAGATATTCAGATAATATGCCCGACGAAGAAAACCGAAACGGGCACGATGGCGCTGAACGGACATCTCAAAGAAGCGGCAAACCCCAAAAGCTTCAACAAGGACGAATTGACTTTCCGTGACTTGACCTTCCGCACGGGAGATAAAGTTATGCAGATCAAAAACGACTACGACATTGAGGTTGAAAAAGACAACGGAGATTTCGATAACGGAGTTTTCAACGGAGATATCGGTATAATCGAAAGAATTGACAGAGAGGACGGCTACGTAACCGTTCGCTACGATGACAAAACCGTCGTCTATACAATGGAAAACCTTGACGAAATTGAGCCTGCATACGCAATTACGGTACATAAAAGTCAGGGCAGTGAATTCAAAGCGGTCATTCTTCCCTTGCTTGAGGGCGCAGACGTTCTGTTTACGCGGAATCTGCTTTACACTGCGGTAACAAGAGCGAAGCAGTTACTGATAGTTTTAGGCTCGCCCTACAGACTTAAACAAATGGTAGACAACGTTTCGGGAGACAAGCGTTACTGCGGCCTGAAACACATGATGCTCCAGGCGGTGGAAAATGAGTAAAATTATCTCTCTTGCGGATATGTTATTTTGCAGACAGTGCATTGCCTGCGGCGAAACGCTTCCGCTGTTTTCCCATGAGGATTTTTGTTCCGACTGTATAAAAAACGTGACCCGACTGAAAAAAGACGAGTTGGTTCTCGCCCACGTAATAAAGGCTCGGAGCGTTTTCGTATATGACGGGGCTTTGCGGAAGGCGTTGGTACGCTTTAAATACAACAACAATGCCCAGGCAGGGCGGTACGTTGCAAACGAAATTGCAAGCCTTATGAAAAAAGACAAGGAAATAATGGCTGCGGATTACATTATAAACGTGCCCAACGGAAAATATACAACCGACAGGCTTTACAACCAATCAATGTTTTTGGCAAAGATTGTGGCGCGAAAATGCAAGCTGAAATTCCTGCCGAACGCATTGAAGAAAAAGCAGGGTATAAAATCCCAACTGAAATGCAAAACGCGTCTGGAACGAAAAGAAAACATCAAAGCCGCATTTTACGCGGAAAAAGGGCTTGATCTGAAAGGAAAAACCGTAGTAATAATCGACGATATTTTAACAACGGGTTCAACCTTGAATGAGTGCGCAAAAGTTCTTGAAAAAGCAGGCGCAGAAAAGATATATGCGGTAACCGCCGCAAGAGCGCTGTCCTCGCTCAAGCCCATAAAAATAAAGCTTCTTGATGCAGACATAGTCTTCACCAAAAAGCCGACTGTACATTATAAATTTAAAAGGTAAATATATAGGGGAAGCCTCTTTTCATGTGAAAAGAGGTTTCCCCGAACCCTTTCAAGAAAGGAAATCTTTATTTTTAACGATTTACAGCTTACTCACTGATAAGCTCCCACGTAATATCTTCAAGGGTGCCGTCATGAGGAACGGTCACTTTGATTATTTGCGCGGTTATTTTATCAAAATTGACACCTAAAGCCTCCATATCGGAAAGGTATAATTCAACCGCATCGTATCCGTGTTTTTCCAAATACTTATTTACTTCGGTATAAGGAAAAGCCTTTAAAGGATAATAAACCTCCTCCTTAATGCCTGCAAAGAAATCGGGAACTTCTTCCAAATATTCCCCCATAAACCACGTAGCAACTTTTTCTATCGAGCCCTTTGCGAAATATTCGTAGCTTTTTGAATCGGGAACTTCCGTTTGTATTTCATTAAATAATTTTTCAGACATCAAATAAGGAACTACATAACCACCCGTTCGCATAGCAAGCAGCGAAACATCATGGTAAACGACATATATCTCCGTAGAAACGTCGTTATCTTTGATATAGACACCCTTTTCATAGGTTTCCGTAACAGGATTATACCAATAAGCATTCGCTTTCCCATGAGGGGAAGCATCAATACTGGATGCAACCTCATAGTCTATCCATTCATGCCATTCCGGAGTTGATTTAATACCGTATTCTTCTAAAAGATAAGCAAGATTAGAGCTTCTGTTTCCCCCATGTAAATATTTACTATTCGAAGGAACCATAGGTTCCATTTCGAGAGTATACGAATAATATTCATCATAATACTCTTCAGGCGCCTCTACACAAAGCAAGTTATACATAGACATACCGGTATATCTGATATGGTTATTAGCTCTTGCGTTTTCAATAAAAAAAAGGGAAGTTCCGGCATAAAGAGTATATTCACCGCAAGAGATTTCATATTCGGAATCCCCTATAGGAACAAGTCCGTCTATTTCAGAGAGGTATTGGGCAGCTTCTGTATCTGTAAAGGAATATTTGTCATTACTACAGCTACAGAGTGATACCGTTAAAATACAAATAATTATAAATATAAGTGTTTTTTTCATATATTACCCCTCCCATATATCGTTATAAACTATATAAATTCTTATAATTATCATATTGTTACTCTTTTAAATTTCAAATCTTACATTAAACAGAACATTGGTCTAATCCTCTCCTCTCCGGATAATTGAAAAAAGTTTTAACAGAATTGTTCTCCTCTTATATATATTATAGCATGAACTGCTTTTCCCTGTCAATAACCTTATGTAAAACTTTTTTTGTTTTTTTTACAAATTTTGTAAATTCGGTTTTCCGGGGTAGGGTTTGGGGAGGGGTTCCTTTTTCCGCGAAAAGGAACCCCTCCCCATAAATATCCCTAAAACTATTACTTAAACACAATTTTTCCGTCTTCTGCGGAAGCAACTGCGGTACTGCCGTTTGTCAAAACGCCTTCAAGCATTTTTTCAGCCACCTTGTCTTCTAGCATGGACTGAATGGCTCTTCTCAAGGGTCTCGCGCCGTAGATAACGTCAAAGCCCTTTTCCGAAAGAAGCTCAATGGCGGAATCGTCAACCGTAAGGCTGATTCCCATATCGGAAAGCCTGCGAATTACGGAATCTGTCATCTTAACTGCAATCTGCTTGATATCCTCCTTGTTGAGCTGTTTGAAAACGATAATATCGTCAATTCTGTTAAGGAATTCGGGACGGAAGTTGCGCTTCAACTCTGCCATAACGTCATTTCTGATATTATCCTGAGTTTTGCTGAAGGAGTCTTCTTCGGGCGCAAAGCCGAATCTCTTCTGCTCGGTAATATTTTTCGCGCCGATATTACTCGTCATAACGATTACGGTGTTTTTGAAGTCGATCTTTCTGCCCTTCGCATCCGTTACCATACCGTCATCAAGAATCTGAAGCATTACGTTGAAAACATCGGGGTGCGCCTTTTCAATTTCATCGAAAAGAATTACGGAATAGGGCTTTCTGCGAACCTTTTCCGTAAGCTGACCGCCGTCTTCAAAGCCCACGTATCCCGGAGGGGAGCCGATAAGTCTTGAAACGGTGTGCTTTTCCATGTATTCGGACATATCTACTCGGATAATCGAGTTCTCATCACCGAACATAACCTCTGCAAGAGCCTTTGAAAGTTCCGTTTTACCGACACCTGTAGGGCCGAGGAAAAGGAACGAACCTACGGGACGTTTGGGATCTTTAAGACCGACTCTGCCTCTTCTGATAGCCTTCGCTACGGCTGTGACGGCCTCATCCTGACCTACAACGCGTTTATGCAAAATTTCTTCCATATGGAGAAGTCTTTCGCTTTCGCCGGATGCGATTTTGTTTACGGGGATACCCGTCTGCATGGAAACGATCTCTTCGATCTCCTTTTCCGTAACAACGAGCTTTTCCGCAGACTTGCTTTCAGCCCATTTTTTCTTCATGTCCTCAAGTTCCGCGATCTTTTGTTTTTCCTCATCACGGAATTTTGCGGCGTCTTCAAAGTTCTGTGCCTTTACCGCATCCTCTTTTTTAGCGGAGATAGCGGAAATTTCCTCCTCCATAGCCTTAAGGTCGGGCGGAGTCGTGAGGTTCTTGATTCTCAATTTCGATGCCGCCTCATCCATAAGGTCAATGGCTTTATCGGGAAGGAATCTGTCCTGAATGTATCGTTTGCTCAACTTAACAGCCGCCTCGACTGCCTCATCTGTAATTTTAACCTTGTGGTGAGCCTCATATTTATCTCGGATTCCTTTGAGAATCTTAACAGCATCTTCCGCAGAGGGTTCGTTGACGATAATGGGTTGGAAACGACGTTCCAAAGCCGCATCTTTTTCAATATGCTTTTTGTATTCGTCCAATGTTGTGGCGCCGATGACCTGAATTTCGCCTCTTGCAAGTGAGGGCTTTAAAATATTCGCCGCATCAACTGCGCCTTCGGCTGAGCCTGCACCGATAAGAACGTGAAGCTCGTCAATGAACAGAATCACGTTGCCGCTTTTTGTAACCTCGTCAATGGCGTTTTTGATACGCTCTTCAAAGTCACCTCTGTATTTTGAGCCTGCAATCATTGAAGCAATGTCCAGAGTCACAACTCTTTTTCCCTTAAGAGTTTCGGGCACAAGACCTTCCACGATATGCTGCGCAAGACCTTCCGCAATGGCAGTTTTACCAACGCCCGGCTCACCGATAAGACAGGGGTTGTTTTTCGTTCTGCGGCTGAGAATCTGAATAACACGGTCAATTTCATCGCTTCTGCCGATAACGGGGTCAATTTTACCCTCGGAAGCCATTTCCGTCAAATCTCTGCCGAAAGAGTCAAGCGTGGGAGTGGAGCCTTTTTTACTTCCACTGCTGACAGAGTTTTTCTTGTCGCCGTTTGAGGGCTGAATATTCATAGATTTCAAAACTGAATGGTATATTTCTTTGGGATTGGAGATTTCATTGATGATTCTCAAAGCCTCACAATCACGCTCTCGGAGCAATGCAATAAGAAGATGTTCCGTTCCAATGACTTTTCTTCCTGTCTGAACCGCTTCACGGGCACTTTGTTCCAAAATTCGTTTCATACGAGGTGTAAGGTCGTTTCCGGAAACGTTTGTCGGGGTTCCGGAGCCTACGTTTTCCACGATTTTATTTATAACCTGCTCTGCGGTAATATTATTTTCCTCAAGAACAGAAGATGCAACACTGTCCTCTGTTTTTAAAAGTCCCAAAAGAAGATGCTCCGTGCCCACATATGCGTGCCCTAACTGGCGTGCCGCCTCTACAGAAAGATTCAATGCGGTTGTAGCTTTATCTGAAAAATGATTCATCGTATAAATTTACCTTCTTTCTTAAAATAAATATTGTAAATAACTTATACAAGGCTGTTTCTTATTATTTGAGCCCGTTTTATATCCCTTTGATGGGGTTCCTTTTCACCTAAACTGTAGGGTTGAATACTTACAAGCAAATTATCGAGATTTTCAAGGTCAAGTTTGAGCAGTCCTGACTCAACCCCATAACGGACCTTCGAAATAAGCTCTACAGCCTCTTTTGAAGTGATGGTTCTGGCGTTACTCAAAATACCGTACGCTCTGAATATCCTGTCCTGAACCTCAATATTTTCCTTATATTTATCCCTGAGATTGGTTTCGTTTTCCTCGATTTTTTCAAGAATTTCGCCGAGACGCTCCAAGATTTCCTCTTCCGTAAGTCCTATGGAAATCTGATTTGAAATCTGATACAAACCGCCTTCGGAGCGTGTACCCTCTCCGTAAATTCCCCTTACGGCAAATCCATACTGACTGATAAGAGACAAAGTCTTATTGATAATACCGCTGTCCGTCAATGCGGGCAAGTGAACGAGAACGGAGGCCCTCATTCCCGTACCGAGATTCGTTGGGCAGTGAGTCAAATAACCGAGTTCTTTACTGTAAGCAAATTTCAATTCGTTGTCAAGTGCAGTTTCGGTCTCAACGGCTCTTTTAAAAGCTTTATCAAGAGCATACCCTTTTTCAAAGGTTTGTATTCGCAAATGATCCTCTTCATTGAGCATTATGGCAATACTTTTATCTTTTGAAAGAAGCAGACCTGCACCTTCTCTTTTGTTTGCAAATTCAGGACTAATAAGTCTTTCTTCCATTAGCGTGCCTGCCTGTGAGGTGGTCAACTGCATTGCGTCGATATAATCGAGATTCGGGAAAAGACTTTTCGCAGTATCTTTGACTTTCAGCAAAAGTTCTTTTTTCTTTTCGGGGGAAAGTTTTGCGGGAAAGGGCGTTGACTCAAGATTTCGTGCAAAGCGTATACGTGTTGAAAGAATATTACTGCTGTTCATTTCCTTTTTCCTCCTTCAAAGCTTTAATTCGGTCTCTGAGTTTTGCAGCTTCTTCAAAATTCTCGCATTTAATTGCCTCTTCAAGCTGTTTTCTGAGGTCCATTTCTATATTTTCCTCTTTAGTTTCAGCGCTAACCTTTTTCTTTTCTTCTATTTTTCCGATTTTAAAACGTTCAGGACATCTGCCCGTATGATGTTTTGCACCGTTTATCTTTTTAAGAACGGCAGCAAGTTCATTTTTAAACGTCTCATAGCAATCGGGACAGCCGACTTTTCCCGTTTGAGAAATATTATAAAAAGTGGTTCCGCAACCGCACTTTTTCTGTTCACGTTCAGCTCTGATACGGAACTGACTCGGCATGAAGAAATCAAACAAAGATGAAGACATTCCACCCATATCAAGCTTTGCCGCACATTCAGAGCAGAGGTAAACCTCTTGAATATTGCCGTTTATATTCTGTTTAAAATAAGTTGTAGCGTTGTTTTTCTTGCAATTTTCACATAACATAGTCAAATCATCCTTTCCGATTTTTAAGCTCTCATAAGTAAAGCTTTTGCCAATTTGGCTCTTATTCTGTCTCTTTGTGGCTGTTGAATTTCCGAAAGTGTATTATCGGAGACCGCCGCACTTACCAAATTAAAAACTTTTTCATCAATATATCCGTAATCAAACATATTTTTCAAAAATACCTGGGCATCAAAAGCACTGAGTGACGAACCGATACTGTTAATTATATGCATAAGTTGCGTACTTCTGTCCGAATTTATTCTGCATATTCGAATATACCCACCTCCGCCTCGTCTGCTCTCGATTCTGAATCCCTGTTCGGGAGTGAATCGTGAAGAAATAACATAATTGATCTGGCTGGGTACAACATTGAACTGCTGTGCAAGCTCATTTCGTTTCAGTTCAACCTCCCCGTTGGCGTCCTCAAGCATTTCCATTATAAATGCGCTGATTATATCACTGGCTCTCATTTTTCATGCTCCCTTTCTTAAACTCGTCAAAGCTTGATACTCTTTTTTTGACTTTGACTATCTTTGACCTTTGTGGTTATATTATACACCTTGTTTACGGCAGAATTGTGACAAAACGATTTTAAATTTCTATCATTTAAAAGTAAAAGTGAGAAAAGCTTTCAGCTCTCCTCACTTATAAAACTATATTTTCTTAACGAACAAGCACCTGACCGCATTAAGAACGGCAAGAATCATGATACCGACGTCTGCAAAAATAGCAAGCCACATATCTGCATAACCTAACGCACCCAAAACCAGGCACAGAACTTTTATACCAATGGCAAATACGATATTCTGATATACGATTCTAATTACCTTTCGCGAAATCTTTATGGCTTTTGCGACTTTAAGAGGCTCATCGTCCATAAGGACCACATCTGCGGATTCAATGGCGGCATCTGAACCCATCGCACCCATGGCGATTCCCACATCGGCGCGGGAAAGCACGGGAGCATCGTTTATACCGTCCCCGACAAATATCAACGACCCTTTTCTGTCTTTTAATAAGTTTTCCACGATTTCAACTTTTTCGTCGGGCAAAAGTTCGCTGTAAATTTCATCTATTCCCATGTTTTCCGAAACACTTTCAGCCACGGAAGCCCTATCCCCCGTAAGCATAACGGTTTTTGTAACACCTATTTTTTTCAAAGTATTAACTGCTTGAGCCGAGGTTTTCTTGACCGTATCGGAAATTAAGATATATCCTAAATATTTTCCGCCGCAAGCAACATGAACGACAGTTCCTATAGCCGAAGGTTCTTGAGATATTACGCCAATGGAACTCATAAGCTTGGAATTTCCTACCGCAACCGAAACCCCGTCTATTTCGCAGGTGATTCCGTTACCACTGACCTCGTGTATATTTTTAACTTTGGAAATATCTGTTTTTTTGCCGTATTTTTTGCAAATACTCAAGGCTATAGGGTGTTTTGAAGAACTTTCTGCCAATGCGGCAATTTCAAGAAGCTCGTTATTATCACCGTTTTCCGCGAAAAGCTCCGTTACTTCAAAAACTCCTTTAGTCAAAGTTCCCGTTTTATCGAAAACTATTGTATTCGCTTTCTCAAGACCTTCAAAATAATTTGAACCTTTTATAAGGATTCCCGAATTGCTTGCACCGCCGATCCCCGCAAAAAAGCTGAGCGGAATACTGATTACCAGCGCACAAGGACAGCTGATTACAAGGAAAGTTAATGCCCTGTATATCCAATCACTGAAATCCGGAGAAAGTCCCAAAAATAAAAGCCTTACTAAAGGCGGAACAGCACCCAACAACAATGCGGAAACACAAACTATGGGAGTATATACTCGCGCAAATTTACTTATGAAAGCCTCGGACTTAGATTTGCGTGAACTTGCATTTTCCACCATATCAAGAATTTTTGAAACTGTGGATTCCCCGAATTCCTTGGTGGTTTTAATTTTCAAAAACCCCGTCATATTTATACATCCGCTTATGATGTTGTCTCCTGCGGAAACATTTGTCGGAACACTTTCGCCCGTAAGTGCGACGGTGTCAAGACTTGATTCCCCTTCCAAGACAATTCCGTCTATGGGGATTTTTTCACCGGGGAAAACAGTTATGACAGTACCTGCCTGAACCTCCTCGGGATCCGTCTGTACGACCTCTCCCTCAACTTCAATATTTGCGTAATCGGGACGGATATCCATAAGCTGCGTTATGTTCCTTCTGCTCTTTCCTATAGCATAACTTTGGAAAAATTCCCCTATCTGATAGAAAAGCATAACCGCAACAGCCTCATTGTAATCTCCCGTACGAGTAGCCGCAATAATAAAGGCGCCTACGGTGGCTATCGCCATGAGAAAGTTCTCGTCAAAAATCTGACCGTGTATAACTCCTCCAAAAGCCTTTTTTAATATATCGTGCCCGATAACCAAATAAGGAACAAGGTAAATGAAGCCTTTTACTATCCCGTCAGCAGGGATTAAATTTACAACCATAAGCAAAATAATGGCTAAAATTATCCTGAACAGCCACTTTTTCTGTTTCCGAGTCATTATATTTTCCTCATTAAAAATAGATTTCACAATCAGGCTCTATCCTTCTGCAAGCCTTTAAAACCTCAGCCATAACGGCTTTGGAATCGACACCGTCTTCAAACTCAACGTTCATTTTCAACGCCATGAAATTTACGGCGGCGCTTTTTATCCCATCGATTTTGTTTGCGGCGATCTCCATTTTATTTGCGCAATTTGCGCAGTCCACCTCGATTTTATAAGATTTAGCCATAAAAACAGCCCCTTTCAATTAAACGATTAAACAGTTGTTTAATCGTATTATACCACAAAATTCTTTGGTTGTCAATAAGGGAGAACGCTGTTTTTCGAATTTCACAAAAATTTATAATTGAGTTCTTTATTTAATTTAAGTTTTATGCTATAATATATAGAATATATACTATTCCGATACGAAAGAGGGTTTCATTTTGTCTCACATAAAACTTCCCCATGATCATGGGAATAAAACGGCAGAGGTCTTTGATAAATTGCCGCAGGATAAAAATTTCGAAACCGTTGCCGATGTTTTTGATTTACTGAGAGATAAAAACAGATTAAAGATTCTTTGGATACTCTGCCATTGCGAAGATTGCGTTTTGAATATTTCTTCGATGATGAATATGTCCAGCCCCGCAGTATCACATCATCTTAAAATACTCAAGACATCGGGGCTCATCGTAAGTCGCCGCGACGGAAAAGAAGTTTACTACAAGGCCGCGGAAACAGAGCAGGTAAAAATGCTTCACAACACGATAGAAGCCCTTATGACCATAGTTTGCCCAATGAAGGACACCGATTAAAAAACGGTTATAATATTATATTTGGGCAGAAAAAATCGAAAACCCCTCATTGAGAGATTTTCAATTTCTGATATGCAATTCTCGGTTCTCCGTTTTCAAGCTTTATTATTCCGCAACGGACAAAGCCTTCCTTTTCAAGCTGGTGCTGCATGACTTTATTATCATGATGAGTGTCAATTTTTATATTATCGGAATGCTGTAATGCATAGTTTACACACTCATGGAGCATTCCCTTTTTCTTTCCCGCGCTTGCTACTCTGTGAATAGCCGCATAAGGCTTATCGTTGAGCCACGCGCCGTCAATTTCATTATAAGTGGGGTCAACGCCCGGAATAAAGGCGAAAACAGAGTGAATTTCCGAATCCTCGCAGACAACGTACAGGTTTCCGTTTTCAATATCCTTCTCAAGAAGGTCCTTTGGCGGGTAAATATTCTTCCATTGGTCGGCATTCCCCGTATTGCGCATGAAATTTCTCGCTGTGGCATAAATATCAAGAATAATACTCATGTCGTTGAGTATGGCAGGTCTGACTATCATTAAATGCTCCGTTCCGCAGCCTTTTCGGCCGCATAAATACTGTATTATGATTTTAACATATTTAGCTTTAAATGTCAACTATTAAATTTTAATTATAAAAGGAATAAAAATGGATAACAAAATCAAAGTAGTCATGTTTGATCTTGACGCAACGCTTCTGCCAATGGATCAAGACTTATTTATCGAAACATATTTCAAATTACTTGCAAAAAAGATGTCCGAACACGGCTATGAGCCGAAGACTCTTATAGAAAACGTCTGGAAATGCACCTACTCCATGATCGGAAATAACGGAAAAGAAACAAACGAAGCAGTTTTTTGGAAAAATTTCGCTCAGATTTACGGAGAAGACAATCTTAAAGACACTCCGCTCTTCGATGAGTTTTACGCAAAGGAATTTCTTAAAGCAAAAGAGCTTTTGGGCTTTACACCAAAAGCAAAAGAGGTCGTCGATCTTTTAAAGAACAAAGGATACCGCACCGTTCTTGCAACGAACCCTGTATTCCCTGCCGTTGCAACAAGAAACAGATGCCGTTGGGCAGGACTTGAGCCTGAGGACTTCGAGCTCATAACGACATACGAAAACTCATCCTTCAGCAAACCGAACCCCGAATATTTCGTTGAGATAATGAACAAATTAAACGTAACCCCCGAAGAATGTCTGATGGTAGGGAACGACGTTTTGGAGGACGGAGCAGCATTAAAGGCGGGAATGAGAGTTTTCTTTATTACGGACTGCCTTATAAACAAAAATAACGACGACATCTCCTCCTATCCTCACGGGGACTTTGATGCGCTTATAAATTATATAAATACGTAGAATACGTGTTTTCCCGATTAGAAACTTAACGCGAGAATTTTATAAAAATATCAGTGTAGAGGCATCTCCAACACTGATATTTTTTATTTTATATTAAAAATATTTTAATAATTGCATGAAAGCTTTCTTAAGTCTTCCCAAATTTGTTTTTCCGAAAAAGCATATTTATCGATCAGCTCATCAACATCGCCATGCTCAATAAAACCGTTTATGCTGTAAGAAAGAATTTTTGCATCTGTTTTGTTATGTAACAATGCTGTTATTTTTTCCCCGACTCCGCCTTCTTTTATCCCTTCATCTATGACGACGATCACCTTTGCCGCTTTTATTAAAGGACAAATTTCTGCTTCACTTAAGGGGAATATCCTTATCAGCTTGATTATTCCGAAGGATACGTTTTTATGATTATTTACAATTTGAGATACTACCTTCGTTGTTCTTCCATACGTTAAAATAACGATTTCCGCCGCATCACACGCATTAGAGAACTGTATATTTCTGTCTGACGTATAATTCATATCATACGTTTTCAGATAATCATTCTCGTATCCCTTGGGATATCTTATTACGGAAAAGTCATTCTCGTCAATAACAAATTCAAAGGTGCTCTTTAATTCAGCAAAATTCTCCGGAGCATAAATTTTAACATTTGGAATATTGGATATTAAAGAATAGTCAAAAATTCCCTGATGAGTTATACCGTCGTTAGGCACAATACCTGCTCTGTCCAGCATTAATACAAGAGGTGTTTTTTGTATTGCGATATCGTGTAAAAATTGGTCGTAAGAACGTTGAGCAAAGGTCGAGTACAAAAACACAACCGGAATCATTCCGTTCAAAGACAATCCGCTTGCAAAGGTAATGGCGTGTTCTTCAGCAATTCCCACATCAAAGAATCGAGAGGGAAACGCTTGTGAAAAAGGCGTAAGACCTGTTCCGTCGCACATGGCAGCTGTAATTGCACATATTCTACGGTCATTTTTGGCGTTTTCACAAATCAACTCGCCTACGTAGTCAGAATACGTTTTTTTATCGGATAGCATAACGCCGTCTGACAGGCTGAATTTTCCGACAGAGTGGTATTTTTCCGGAGTATCTTCCGCTTTATCGTATCCTTTTCCTTTTTTCGTCAGAGCATGAACTATGCAACAAGTATTCTTGCTTTTAGCTTCCTCCAAAACAAGCTTGGTTCGTTCGATATCATGACCGTCGACAGGTCCGAGATAGACAAATCCCAAATCCTCAAAAATATTGTTTTTCAAAAATATTTTTTTAAAGAAATCTTTGAGACCTTTGCACTTCTTGGCTAAATATTCCCCAATTCCGGGAATTTTCAACAGAAAGTTCTCGAAAGATCTTTTAAATTGAAAATATTTCCTGCTAAGTCTTATATTAGACAAATATCTATGTAACCCACCAACGTTTTTTGATATTGACATTTCATTATCATTTATCACTACAATAAGATTAACTTCGCGATTGGTAGCATTGTTAAGGGCCTCATAAATCATACCGTTCGTTAAGGCTCCGTCTCCGACGACGGCTATTGTATAATTCGAATTATTTAAAATTTTATTTGCTTCTGCTATCCCCAACGCTACAGATATTGATGCACCGCAATGGCCTTCACTTGCGACATCGTGATTACTCTCAAAACGATTAGTAAAACCGGAAATCCCGTTCATTTGTCTGAGCGTATTAAACTGCTCATATCTACCGGTTAACAACTTATGAGGGTAACATTGATGCCCAACATCAAAAATAATTTTATCATTAGGAGAATCAAATACTTGATGTAATGCAATCGTCAATTCCACTATTCCAAGATTGGACGCCAAATGTCCCCCTGTTTGAGACACGGTGGAGAGAATAGTATTGCGTATTTCCTCTGCCAACGCGGCTGTTTCATCTTTATTAAATTTTTTTATATCTTTAGGATGTTTAATTGCCTCAAGCATTTTTTCCTCCTACTTAAAAAGCCGGAATAACCTGCATTTTAAATATAGTTTAGTTTACCAATTTTTATCGTTATAATCCCGACGAAGTGAATCTGACGTATTCAGTTCCTATAGAAGAGCCTTTTACATTTCAGCATCTGCGGGGATATAGGGCAAAGTGAAACCGATAAGATTTGCGCCCTCGCAAGCGGCGGCTCTCTTGAAGCGGCTGCCCTTGAAGCGGTTAAAGAACACATCGAGCCATTTATCAATTTCGTCATCGACGTATTCTTCAAAAGTTGCAAGCATATAGTGACGTATTTCTTCCTTTGACAAATGAAGTTTTGCGAAGTAATACATAATAAAGTCATGGAGCACATAAGGTCCGACAATATCTTCCGTAACCTGTCCTTCCTTGAGCTCGGGACTGATGGGCGTTTCAACGATATCCAAGAGGACTTTGCCAAGCTCACCCTCATTTTCAGCGGAAAGCTGACGAACAAGCTGCTGCATAACGGTCTTTGGAACAGTTGCGTTTACATTATAGTGACCAAGAGTATCGCCGCCGAAAGTACAGAAGCCGAGCGCAGCCTCGGACATATCTCCCGTACCCAAAACGATTGCATTATATTTGTTTGCGATATCAAAAGCGACCTGCGCTCTTTCTCTTGCCTGCGCATTTTCATAAACCACGTCATGAGTACCGATATCAGCGCCGATATCAGCAAGATGAGCAGTAACCGCATTACTGATATTTATATCCAAAGCGGTAACATTCAAAAGCTCCATAAGCTTTTTTGC
>JAFSAH010000022.1 GCA_017441125.1 Clostridia bacterium | reverse complement strand
ACGGGAATAGAAGCGGATTCTTCCGCGATATCTCCGTCATTATCAACAATTACAATCTCTTCGTTAACATTTTCTATACTGTTATTTTCTGATGTCATTTCTTTTCTTTCTCCCCTCATGAATCTTATGCTATTCTGTTTTGGTATTATCTACTTTTAAAAGTGTTTTGTAAATATCCTGCATTTTCTTGTCTGTTTCTGCTATGGTTTCTGCGCACTCTAAAAGTTTCGCTTTAATTTCTGCAGGAATTTTTTCGGGGTTCTTATACTTAAGTTCATGTTCCAAACTCGCCCAATAATCCATTGCAATTGTTCTTATCTGAATTTCCACGTTTACGTTTTCCTTTCTGTCAGAAAAGAAAACAGGAATATTAACGACTAAATGCAGGCTTCTGTAACCGTTTTCTTTAGGTCTTTTGATGTAGTCTGAAATGCTTACGACCGTTACGTCGTCCTGTTTGGTAAGAAGCTCTGCAATCGTATAAATATCGTCAATATATTGGCAGATAACTCTGATTCCGGCGATATCGGTGATTTTATCCGTTACAGTCTTAAGGTCTGCATCCAATCCCTTTTTTAAAAGCTTATTGAAAATGCTTTGAGGCGACTTCAATCTTGACTGAATATTATGTATCGGATTCCTCTTATATCTGAAATGAAATTCGCTGTCAAGGATTTCGAGCTTGGTGCTCATTTCCTTAATGGCAGCGGAGTAAACGTTTTGGATAGTAAAATAGTCCTTCAAAAGCTGGCCGAACTGATTGGGTGTCATCTTATTCATGGCGGAACCGCTTAATTCTTCGAGTTCTTCAATACCGAGTTTTTTTTGAGCTTTAAGCATAAGTAAATCAACCGTCCTTCCTACACATTAAGTATAACACACTTTCAGTAAAAAAGCAACACCGAAAAATGAAATCTTACTCATTTGTACCAATTTAAGAAATGTGAAGGTAATTGCGGCGACGCAGGACTGTTTTGTGAGGAATATTTAATGAAAAATAACCTGCGGAAGCCGATTATTCCACAGGCTGTTTAACACAATAAATATTTCTCGTCGGTCATTCCGTCAGTCAACGATAATGTCTGCCATTTCTTTTTTGAATTTTTCCTCTTCGTCTTTATTGTGAATTACTACCGTGAGAGATTTTTCCAAATCGAGACTGAATATACCCATTAGGGATTTTGCGTCGATTGTGTATCTTCCGGATACGATATCAACGTCTCCCGAATAAAAATTCACCTTATTTACAAAAGCTTTTACCGCTTCGATTGAATCAAGTTTTATTTTCATAATATTTCTACTTTCATATATATTATAAGAGTTCTTTGTAGTTTACTATATAGATATCGCTGAGTTCTTTTACTTTGTCATGCTCTTTTTCGCAGTAATCTTCAATTCCGCAAACCTTATAGCCGTTTGCCTTGAGAGTTTTAATACTGTAAAGAGCATCTTCAAAAACCATAGTGTTTTCCTTCTTTGCTCCGAATCTTTCAAGACACTTATCAAAAATATCAGGGAAGAACTTGCTTTTGCCGACCTCATCTACGGTGAGAATGAACTCGAAATATTCCGAAAGGCCAAGTCTTTCCAATACTCTTGAAGATTCTCTGCGAGGTGTTGCTGTGGCTATGGCGCATTTAACACCCTCATTCTTTAATTTATCCAAAAATTCACGGACATAGGGCTTGATATCAATTACCGTACTGTAAAACTTGTACATCATATCAAATATGTCCTGTTGATATATTCTCATTTTTGGGTATCCGTATTTTTGGTTCAGGTATCTAAAGCTTTCATTATAATTTAGGTTTGAAAAAATAACAGATTCAATTTCTTCTTCGGGGAAGTTTTTCAAACCGTATTTTTCGTATAGGAAAGCAAAGGGGAGTCCTCTCCAATATTTCATGGACTCAACAAGTGTTCCGTCAAGATCGAAAACTGCAAATTTATAGTTCATTATTGACCTTTCAAGTGTAAGAATTCTTTTAATAGGGTTAGTATATCAAAAAATAATAAATATGTCAATATTTTTATCTTGTCTTTTTTCTAAAAATGCAATATAATTAAAGTGCCGTACTTTGAGCTTCTTGCTTAAATGCGGACTTTAAGAAAAAAAGTGATTGATATTATGAAATTCTCAATACATACGTTGGGCTGCAAGGTTAACCAATACGAAAGCGAAGTCGTAGCCGAAGCTTTTGTAAAAAAAGGCTACGAGAGAGCCTCTAATGGCGAAAAGTGCGACATATGTTTCATAAATACCTGCGCAGTAACTGAAGAAAGTGTTCGGAAGTCTCTTCAGATAATTCGCAGAGCAAAAAGACTTAATCCCGATGCAATTATTATTTCCGCAGGCTGCGCTTCTCAATCCGAAGACCACAGAATAAGATTTGAAGAAATTTGTGACATTACCGTCGGAAATAAAAACAAACCGAATATTCCCGAGCTCATAGATGAATATATTTCCAAAAAGAAAAAAATTTCTTCCTTTGTAAAAATAGGCGAAGAAAAAGAGTTTGAGCAAATGACTGCATATACGGGAGAGAGAACAAGAGCAACGCTTAAGGTTCAGGACGGATGCAATAATTTCTGCAGCTACTGTATAATCCCTTATGTCAGAGGTCGAATTCGCAGTAAGGATTTCAATGAGGCGGTTTCCGAAATGCGATTCCTTTCCGAAAAAAGCGGCTATAAGGAGATCGTGCTTACGGGAATACATCTTGATAATTACGGCAAAGACATCGGCGGCGTTACTCTCATGGATTTGCTTGAAGCTGCAGAGGATATTCCAAGCCTTGAAAGAATAAGACTCAGCTCTCTTGAACCGATATTCATAACGGAAGAAAATGTGGAAAGAATGAAAAAGCTCACTAAAATATGCCACCATTTTCATCTTTCACTTCAAAGCGGCTGTGATGAGACCTTAAAAAGAATGAACAGACATTACACGACTGCTGATTACGAAAAATGCGTTAAATTATTAAGAGATGCATTTGAGGATACCGCTATAACCACCGACATAATAGTCGGTTTTCCCGGTGAGACGGAAGATGAATTTGCGAAAACAATGGAATTTGCACAAAAAATAGGGTTTATGAAAATTCATATTTTCCCATTCTCCGAAAGACAGGGAACCGTTGCCGCAAAAATGGAAGGAAAAATATCAGCTGAGATTAAGAATAAAAGAGTTCATTTGCTCAACGAGGTTGCCGTAAAAACACGTGCAGAATTTCTGAAAAACACGGTCGGAAAAGAGGTTTCCGTTCTTTTTGAAACCAACAAAGCGGGCAAGCTTCACGGATATACGCCAAATTATGTGGAGGTCGTGACTAACGGCCCTGAATGTCTATGCAATAAAACCGCAAAAGTGAGAATAACTTCATCAGACGCAGATTTCGTATATGGGGAAATAATTGATTTTTAAATATTTGGATTTTTGTTACGCTTTTCCTACATTTGCTTATTGACAAAGTTCATAAATAATGGTATACTGTCTGTGTATGTAAATAATTTGGTATTGAAAGGGGTATATACGATTGCAATTTTCAATGAAAAACCGATTTATAGCAGTCGGGATTACTTTAGGTATTGTGTTTGCAACAGTATTTTCCATTGGCTCTGCCGCGAAAATTCAGTTTGAAAATAAAGAAGATGCCGCAGCTTATGAGCAGGCTCAGGACGATCTTGCAAATCTTAATGCGGAACAGGATAGATTGAAAAAAGAGCTTGCCGCAGCAAAAAAAGAAAAAGATAATCTTTTAAAGCAGAAAGATATACTTGAAGATCAGGTTATTGCAACAGATGCTGAAATAGTTACTCTTAATTGGGTAATTTCAGACTTAAATACACGTCTTGAAAAGAAAAATGCCGAGCTCTTAGTTGCAGAAGAAAAATATGCTGAATATTACGAAAAATATACATCACGCATAAGAGCTTCTTATGAAGTAGGAGAACTTTCCTATATTGAGGTTATTCTTACTTCCGCCAATTTTTCAGAAATGCTCACAAGAATAGATTTTGTTTCCGATATGATGGAATATGACAAATATCTTCTTGATGAAATGAAAGAATCTATCTCTTTTGTTGAAGAAACAAAGGCCACCATTGAGAACGAGCTTCGAATTCAGGAGGAGGCTTTGGCGCAGCTTCAAGAAGCGAAGGCTACTCAGGAGGCTCAGGTTTTGGAGCTTTCTTCTCTTACGGAAGAATTGGAAGATGAGATATCTGAAATTGAAGATGCGGAAGCTAAATTCCTCAGACTTGAAAAGGAGCTTGATGCGAAAATTCAAGAGCTTCTTGATAAACAGAAAAAATATGTGGGTGGAGACATTATTTGGCCTTTACCTCCCGAATATGATTATATAACATCGGGTTACGGATACAGAACCTTTGATAATGCTTTCCATGATGCAATTGATATTGCCGCGCCGGGCGGAACTCCCATTTATGCTGTTAATGACGGTACGATAATCATGTATCAGTGGGTAAATACCGGCGGCGGAAACAAAGTCGTTATTGACCACGGGTCAAAAATAACCACTACATATTGTCACTTGTCCAAATTCCAGGACGGTCTTAAGGTCGGCTCTGAAGTTAAAAAGGGAGACATTATAGGTTACGTAGGAACCACGGGTTCTTCTACAGGTAACCACCTCCATTTCAGAATAGCGGTTAACGGCAGTACCGTAGACCCCAGAGATTATGTAAATGCGCAAGGTACGGAGCCTGCAAAGAAGCTTGAATGGTAGTTTAAAAAATAAATAACAGATTTTTATAAAAAATTGAAAGATAATCGCTGACACTTTCTTGTTCGCGGTTATCTTTTTTTTATTTGTCGTTATGCGCAAGAATTCATGTTTATATTAAGAATAATTTTTTTGAAAATACTACATTCAGAGAGTCCGATAAACACGGATTGTCTGTACAGGTTTTTACCTTTACAGTATATATAACTTAAGAAAAAATGTCAAAAAAATTTTTGTAAGGTATTGACTTTGTTTTGCCAATTTGGTATACTATTATTATGATGTAAAGTGTTAGAAAAAAAACACTTAAAATATATACGGAACAGGAGGAAACCGGATGCCGGATATGCAGAAAAAACAGGATATTAACACAGAGCAATCAAATCAGAATTTGCCAAGCAAGGCAGGCGAAGTTATAAGACTTATTTCCAATGCCGAGCTGAAAGCGGAAGAGCGTAAGAAGAACGCAAATCTTGAGGCAAAGAAGATTATTGAAGATGCAAAGGTTGAGTCCGAAAAAATAAGCAAAGAATCTGAACAAAATGCTGAAGAAAAAATCCGAAAGATCAGAAAGCTTACCGAAGAAAAGGGGAGAGATCTGATTCTGTCTCTTATGGAAAAATCAAAAGCAGACTGTGAAGCTTTAAAAGAAGATTCCCGTGCCAACGTCGAGGCTGCTGCAGATGCTGTGGTTAAGAAGGTGCTTGAATCATGGCAATAGTTAAAATGAAAAAACTGACTCTGATCGGTTTAAATAACGAAAAAGAGTCTTTATTGAATGAACTCATGTGGCTTTCCGCCGTAGATGTAAGTCCCTTGACAGAGGATAGCTTTGAAGATTCTGTCGGTTTGGTCAAAAATGACGGGGCAATACTTGAAGATGAACGTTACGGTGAAGAACTGAATCTTCTTGATTCTGCAATGAAGCTCATGGGCATGAATTATACCTTGAAAAAATCCATGTTTTCACCGAAGGATAAAGTCTATAAAGAGGATTTCGGTGATGAGAATTTCAGGGCGGAGGTTTTGGAGGCATCTCAAAGGGCTTTGGATATTCAGAACGAATTGAATGTTTTGAAGACAAACGAGAACCGTCTGAAGCAAAGTATTTTGTCCCTTGAACCGTGGAAGTCCTTGCCTACGCCTTTGGGAAGAAAGCCTTCCAAATACACTTCCCAGATTTTAGGCACGATTTACGAAAAGGTTCGCCTTGAAGATATTATGGAAATTGAAATTGACGGTCATACGGAGACTACTCCCGTTTGGGCTGAAAAAGTAAATTCTCAAAATAAAGTCAACTATATAACTGTAATTTATCTCGATTCCTACGAAAAGCAGATCGAGGAGCATCTTACAAAATTGGGATTTACCAGAATTCAGTTCCCCGGCTTCACAGCAACCGCTTCTGATAGTATTTCTCAACTTGAAAGTGAACTTTCCGAACTGCTGGCAAAGCGGGAAGAGCTCGAAACCGAGCTGACAGCCATTTCAAATGAGAACTATGATAAGGTTCGCAAATTAACGGATATTCTTACAAATAAACGTAAATTATCAACGGTTAGGAGCAATCTTGTAACCACGAATTCATCTTTTATGCTTGAGGGCTGGTTCCCTGTAGAACGTGAAAACGAGATTTCGGAGCTTTTGGATAAGTATTCATGTTATTACGAGACTGCCGAACCTACAGATGAGGAAGACCCTCCTGTAAAGTTGAAAAACAATTCTGTGGTTGAACCCTTTGAGGCAATAACCGAAATGTATTCTTTGCCGAGCTACAGAGGTCTGGATCCCACCTTCATGGTTGCTCCGTTCTACTT
>JAFSAH010000021.1 GCA_017441125.1 Clostridia bacterium | reverse complement strand
TCAATTCCGCAGGCAATATAAAGAGCGAAAAGCTCCATTGAGTTTCTGCGCAGAACTGCGGGGTCGATTCTTATTGTAAGGGCGTGAAGGTCTGCAAGCATATAAAGGCAGTTGTAGTCCTCCTGAAGCGCCACCCAATTCTTTACTGCGCCCAAATATCCGCCCAGGTTAAGGCTTCCGGTGGGCTTAATACCGCTGAGTATGGTTTTTTTAGCAACTGTTTCGCTCATTTTATTTCAATTCCTTTACATTTTTTCTCTGATGCATTTGCCGAGTATTTCCGTACCCTTTTCGATCTGTTCGAGAGTGGGCATGGAGTAGTTCAGACGGATACAGGAGGTTTTGCTTGATTCATCGGTAAGGAAAGCCGAACCGGGAACTACTGCAAGCTTTTCTTTAATGAGCTCTTTTGAGAACACGTTTGCGTCAATGGATTCGGGAAGCTTGCACCAAATGAAAAGTCCGCCCTGCGGGTGAGTTATGGAACAGCCTTCGGGGAGATTCTTTTCAAGGCAGGAGATCATTTTTTCGCATTTTTCCTTGTAAAGAACCCTGATCTTTGCAATATGCTCGTCAATATCGTATTCCTCCAGGAATCTGTTTACAAGCATCTGGAAGAAAATATTTGAGTGAACGTCAGTAACCTGTTTTGCAACGACGAGTTTTGCTGCAATCTCCGCAGGAGCGCTTACGAAGCCCATTCTCATGCCGGGGGAGAGGATTTTTGAGAAAGAACCGCAGTAAACAACGATTCCGTCGGTGTCGAAGGATTTGATCGAGGGGAGATCCTCGCCTGCGAAACGAAGTTCACCGTAGGGGTTGTCCTCAAGAATAACCACTCCGTATTTCTTTGCAAGCTCATAAACCTTTTTGCGTTTTTCCAAAGACATCGTAACGCCCATGGGGTTCTGGAACGTGGGAATGGTGTAAATAAGTTTTGCTCTGGGTTCGGACTTTAGAACCTCTTCAAGAGCATCCGTGTTCATGCCGTCTTCGTCCATTGAAACGCCGCGCAGACGGGTTTTGTATGTTCTGAAAGAGTTGAGAGCACCGATAAAGCTGGGCTCTTCGCAAATTACGACGTCGTCTTCGTTACAGAGGACCTTGCAGGTCAGGTCAATGCCCTGCTGACCGCCGGTGAGAACGAGAACGGAATCTTTTTCCGTACCGATATTGAATTTTGTTTTAAGTCTGTTTGCTATTTTTTCTCTTAATGGGGGGAAGCCTTCCGTAACGCTGTATTGGAGAGCTGCGGCGGGTTGCTTTTCAAAAAGTTCTGCCGCAATAACTGCCATTTTGTCAGCAGGGAAGGTTGAGGGGTCGGGGTTTCCGCCTGCAAAAGAAATGATTGAGGGGTCGCCCAGAACTTTAAATATTTCACGAATTGCAGAAGGCTGTACTCCTGAAATTCTGTCCGAGAATACCATTTATAAAAACTCCTTTATTTTAAAACATATATCTGCATTATAATTTTACCACAATACTTTGCCGTTGTCAATAGAAAAAAGCCTTTTAATCGGTAAATTTGCAGATTTTGCCGTTTTTCGGCGTGAAAAACCGTGTTTTACGGGAGCATCCTTTCACACGAAAAGACACTCCCGCATTTCAAAAAAGCAAATTAAGATAAACTTTCGGAACTATGTATTTACAAATATCGGGGTTTATAGTATAATTATCTTGTAAAGCCGTTGGGGAATTTTTGCTTGAGGTACTTTTCTTTGGTTGCCATACCGCCTCGAAGATGTCTTTCAGCCTTGTTTATATCAAGGACCCTTCTGACTTTTTCGTAAAGCTCCGGACTGACCTCTTTAAGCCGTTCAGTCATGTCTTTATGTACCGATGATTTTGAAACCCCAAAAAGAGCCGCCGCTTCCCGAACGGTAGCATTCGTTTCCGCGATGTACGTCCCAATGGTCAGGACCCGTTGTTTAATGGCATCCATTTGCCTGTCCTCCGAAAAAAATATTATGGTTTTTACTCAATAATATGATTCCGTAAGGAGGATTATTCTTATAATAATAAAAAAGAAAGAAGGTTTGTTTATGGCCAAGGTAAAAATGAAAACAAGTGAAACCGTAAGTATCGTATGCTATATTTTACAGATGTTTTTAGAGAATATTTTAGTAGATTTGAGTCTTCCAGTACTCTATTTGATAAAAGTTGCATTATGTGTGCCTCTTGCGGTTTGTATTTATAATTCAAAGCCGAAGCTTTTATTTGGGATAGCTGCAGTTGTTTCTTTGTTGTTGTTTTCAGCTCCGTCTTCTTATTTGTCCCAAAAAGTAAACATAATTATTTATATAATTGCGGCTGTTTTTGCGGGAATCGTTTCTGTTGTTTCGTATAAAAAACAATGGCGTAAAAAAGCTGATATCACTTCATTTGCCCTGTCTCTTATATTATTTTTAGGCATTATGAACGGCATGAATCAAAGGGGGTATTATACTCATACTGAATCCACTTTTAACAGTACTATAATATGTTGGGCTATTGCCTTTTTTTTGGGTGTTGGCTATTTCTTTTTTATGATAAATAAAAATTTAACTCAAGCAATAAGTGCTCATTTTTGTACTGCCCTTGTGTTATTTCTTTTTTCGGGAATGTTTATATCAAGTACCTACTACAATCTGAATTATGTTCTGGACACCGAAAAACCACAAGAATACTCTGTTAAAATAGAAAATATAAGTAAATCTTTCGTGAGCGGAAAGATTAACCGCTATCATTATTACTTGAGATTTTCAATAAAAGGAGAAGAATACAAAATCAAGATTTCGTCCAAAGAATATAACCGTTATAAAGTCGGTGACAGTTATATTGTTTACTACTATAACGGTGCTTTTGACCAACCTTTTTTTATTTCCGGAAAATACAGAGATTAAATAAATAACCAACCCAATTTGCTTTTCTTGGGGGTACGGGGGTCTTCTTTTCACACGAAAAGAAGACCCCCGTAAAATAATCTATTCACTTTTTAAATATCAATATCAAGCGGCTTGTCAAGTTCATCGGAAACATATTTGCCGTTCTTTTTTCTTTGTCTTACACATTCCGAAAGCAGATATTCGATCTGACCGTTTACGGAACGAAAATCGTCTTCAGCCCATGCCGCTATTGCATCATAAAGCTTTGGTGACAATCTCAGAGGTATTTGCTTTTTCTGATTTTCGTTCATGGCTTTTTTCCTTTCAAAATTCGTTTATTTTATAAAAACAGTATCCAAATCAATTTGGAGATTATATGACAGCCGCCGTGTGCTATCATCGCGTAACGCAAGCCGTATTTACGGTAGAGCCTGCCGAAAAGCAACCCTATACCGCCGTTGAGAAGAAAGCATCTCAATATAATTATCGGCGAGCTTCCGATAGTCGTAACCGTTGCCGGCAAATGACCTGCGGCAAAAAGAAGAGCCGAAAGAATATTTGCAATTATCAGTATTGAATCCGACGGCAATTCCTTGTTTTTTTGGAACAGCCTGTGCAGAACGAATGCCGTAAGAGACATCGTAAAAAGTCGCAGCATTATTTCTTCAATAACTGCTCCGTAGGTTACGGTTGCCGCAAGATACGGAATCGTGGGCTTAACGGCGTAAGAGCTTTTGATCACTTCCGAAAAGCTTCCGAAAAAGAGAACGTCGGAGAGTATCATTACCGAACCGCCGAAAACCGAAACCAACGCGGATGCGAGCAACGGTTTTTTCGTAAAAGAGCGTTCGTCTTTCCAAAGCCCAACTTTTTTTGCAAGCCAAATACCGAGCGCCCCCAATACTATTCCGTAGAATAATGCTTGAGACGCGGTAATTGCTCCCAATGCAATGTTAACGGGGATATCTCCGAGACCTTGCTCCGCCAACTCGGCTATTAACTGCTTTTGAATCTCTGCGGGATAACTGTCCAACAAATATATGCCCACAAAAAAGCCGCCCACAAGACCGATTATACCGAAAAACAGCAGGGTTTTCCAATACTGTTTTATAAAGCTTTTCATGTTAATAGAGACTTCCCGAATTTACTACGGGCTGTGCGTCTTTGTTTCCGCAGAGAACTACCAATAAGTTGGAAACCATAGCCGCTTTGCGTTCCTCGTCAAGCTGAACCATTTGCTTTTCGTTGAGTCTTTCAAGAGCCATTTCAACCATGCCAACAGCCCCGTCAACTATCATTCTTCTTGCGTCGATGATTGCAGATGCCTGTTGACGCTGGAGCATTACAGCGGCGATTTCTGGCGCATAGGCAAGATATGTAATTCTCGCTTCGATTATTTCAATACCTGCTTCAAGAACTCTTGCCTGAATTTCTTTGCGAATTCTTTCCGCTACAATTTCGCTTGAACCTCTCAAACTTCCTTCGTCTGCCTGACCGTCTCCTGTTGTGTCAACGTTGGGAGCCACGTCGTAGGGATATATTCTTACAACGTTTCTCAAAGCGCTGTCACATTGGAGGGAGAGGAATTCCTTGTAGTTGTCAACGTTAAATACCGCTTTTGCAGTGTCGACTATTTTCCACGTAACCGCAATGCCTATTTCAACGGGGTTGCCCAGGCAGTCGTTGATCTTCTGACGCGCGTTGTTAAGTGTCATTATTTTAAGTGAGAGCTTTTTATCAACAAATTCAACTGAAGAGTTTGCTCCGTTAACGTTGAGGAGGCTAACCTGCTGAACGTCGCTTGACTGATTAAGCTTTGTTTTTGCCGCAGGGTTGACTGCAACGCAGAAGGGATTTACAAAATAGAAGCCTGCGTCCTTGATTGTTCCCACATATTTACCGAAAAGAGTGAGAACGAGCGCTTCTTGGGGCTTGAGAACCTTCAAGCCGGGAATGGGGATCCAGAAAAGACAAAATACGATAATGCTGGCAATGAAAAGGGCAGGACTGTCGCCCTCTTCCATCATTATTCCGCCGAAAACCAAACCGAGAACAGAGAGAATTCCCACGAGAATCGTTAAAATGAGAACCAACATTCCGTTTTTGCTGTGATTTAATACTTTTTCTTCCATAATTAATACTCCTTTTTATCAAGTGCTATTATCCTGATATCAATATGATATCACAATGCGCACCGCTTGTCAAGAGGTTTTTTGTGAAGATTTTGGTAAATCTCTGCTCAATAATTATATTGAGAAACGGCTTTCTTCAAAAGAGCGAGGATTTTCTCATTTGAAAAGTTTTTGGAATTGACTTCGTTAAAAAGCTCTGCCAAATTGCGGTTAAATAGCTTTTCATCAAAATCTATGGGACTGCCTATAAAAATTTTATCGTTAAGAGTCTTTTTCAGCCCCTCTTCCGCAAGCAGGAATTCTTCTTTGAGTTTTTCTCCCGGACGGGGTTCGGTGTAAACTATTTCAACTTCATTTTCCGGATGTCCGAGCTCTATCATTTTTTTTGCAATATCTGCAATCTTTACGGGTTCACCCATATTCAAAACGAAAATTTCTCCGCCTTCGGTCATTGAGCCTGCAAGCAGGACCAACTGAGCCGCTTCGGAAGCAGTCATGAAATATCTGTCCATGTCGGGGTGAGAAACGGTGATTTTTCCCGTTTTCATCTGTTCCCGAAAAAGAGGAATCACAGAGCCGCTTGAGCCCGCCACGTTTCCGAATCTTACCGCAGAAAACTGTGTGGTAGAAGCGTTTTTCGCTTTATTTTGAACTATCATTTCGCAAATTCGTTTCGTTATGCCCATGACGTTTGAGGGGTTTACCGCTTTGTCGGTAGAAATCAGTATGAAATTTTTCACAAAGTATTTTTCCGACAGCTCAACGACGTTTATCGTGCCGAGCACATTGTTTTTGACCGCTTCTGCGGGAACTTTTTCCATGAGGGGAACGTGTTTGTGGGCGGCGGCATGAATGACGATGTCGGGTTTTTCTTTCTCGAAAATCTTTTCAAGAACGGCTCTGTCACATACGGTGGTTATATATATTTCCGAGTCGATTTTATCTCCGTACTTCATCATAAGTTCTTGTTGAAGCATATAGGCGTTGTTTTCGTAAATATCCAAAATCGTAATTTTCTTCGGAAAATATTCCGCCGCCGTTCTGCATAGCTGTGAACCTATAAAGCCTCCGCCGCCCGTAACGAGGATCTTTTTACCTTTGATAAAATCTTCGATACCGCAGTCCTTTAGCTCTATAGGTTCTCTGCCGATTAGCTCCAACAAGTATTTATCGTCCATTTTTCCACCTCTTTTTATGCTTTTTTATATTTTATCACATAAAAAGGGCGTTGTCAATACTTCGACAGGGAACTTATCTCACTGTCATTATTTTATAAAAAATGGGGAAATCCTTTAAAAATTCCGAAAGAGAAGTTCGAGAGCTTTTTCCGGGATCGTTTATTTTAAAAGAAGAAGCTGTCATCTGTCCGCCGTTGAATCCCGTGACCAGAACCCAATGCTGGCTTCCCGACGAGGTTTTTGCGCCCACGAGGACAGGTCTTCCGCTTTTCAATTCATTGTATATTTTGTATAGATAGTCGCTGTTGCTGTATGCCTTGTAGCTTTGGGGCCAATAAAGGTCTCCCGAAGAACTGTAATTCAGACTTTTTGCCAAAGAGGAGGGGGTTACGGAGTAACCATAAAGAAAACTTTCCGCCATTGCAATACAGGTCGTGACACAACCTGCGTTTCCGACAGTCCGTTTTGATGAACCCAAAGTTACATTTGCCCAACGACTGTCTTTTTGGTTAAAATACGGAACGTTCAGCGATACTGCCGCGTATCCTTGAGGAATATCCCCGGTATCCGAAGCGATATAGTCCGTATGCACGTAGCCGGTACGGTTTCCGTCGTAGAGGATCTTTGCCCATTTTCCCGTAAACCAAAGTACGTTGATCTCCTCACCGTCGGAAAGAGTGTCTTTGACGGAATACCAGGTTCCCGAACCGCTACGGACATTCAAAGAGCCTCCGTTTGCATCAACGAAATATATATCAGAGCCAACTTTCGTTATGTAGGAAGCTGAACT
>JAFSAH010000020.1 GCA_017441125.1 Clostridia bacterium | reverse complement strand
TCATCCTTTTGGCTTCGGGTTTCGTCCATGCTTGCGCCCGCAATGAACTCAAAATATTTTGCAATATCATGCTTTTCAAGAATACGTTTAGCAAAGACTTCGGGTTTTGAGGTAGCCACGAGAACGCGCTTACCCAAAGCATTCAAATCCTTCAGAAGCTGCGGAATACCTTCATAAACGGAATTCTCCCAAATCCCCTTATCCTGATAATTTTCTCTGTAATAGGCTACTGCCTCTACTGCTTTTTCATATTCAAAATTATAAAACTTCATAAAGGAATCAATCAGAGGAGGACCAATAAATCTGTAAAGCTCTGCTCTGTCTTCAGTTTTAATTCCGTATTTTTCCAAAGCATAAATGACGGAATTTGTAACGCCCTCTCCCGAATCGGTTATGGTCCCGTCCAAATCAAAAAGAATTATGCTGTAATTTTTTTTATTCATCAGAAGCTCCGTATTTGATTTTTTTCTTATTATAGCACAATATCCTCAACTTGTCAAGTAACTGAAACCAAGGAAAAATATCTTTTATAAAAACTAAAACCGTATAATTTTTTTGAATATATTTGATTTTAAAGGAAATAATTTTATTGAAAACATTTACGTTCGGAGAGTTAAAGTTATGAAAATTATTAAAACCGGCATTATTTTTCTTTTTATTCTCGCATGCACTGTTTCCTGCGGTAAAAATGAATCGGGAAATCATACCGACATAAAAGGCAATAACGATGAAGAGATACGGAACTCAACGGAAGAAAACGATGATATCCGCATTTCGGGAAAAGTCATTACGGTTTCGCATAATGCAGACGGAATTGCAGATTTCACAGTGCTTACGAAGGAGAATTCCGTATGCAGATTTACTCCGGGAAGTCTTTCGGAAAACGCTGTAGCTTCAGGACAGGAGGTAACCGTAACTGTTGACGGCAAAATTTCGGGAGCAGATCCCTTGCAGGCGGTAGCAAAAACAGTTGATATTACAGCGGAATTTAACGTAATACCAACGGATATTCAGGTTTATACGATTTACGGAATTACCGCCTCTAAAGTGGCAGAAGCACTTACGTCATCAGGATTTAATTTTTATCGGTTTAAAAGCTACGATGAATGTCTTGAATTTCTCCAGGTTAACGATTTATATGCGGAATTTACGAAAACTGTGGGGAATACGGATATTTCAGCGTTGACGGACACTTATTTTGCAGAAAATGATTTGGGACTTTTCGTTATGAACAGCGCAGAAAATAAAGGCAACGAGTTAAACGGAGTTTTTCACCGAGAAGACGGACTGTATCTTTCAATTACCCGAAATTCGGAAAATACAGTCCTTGTAAATACAAAGTTTGACGCATTTTTGTTGCCGCTTTCTAAAGATATCACCTTTGAAAAAGGATATGTTCTTACGGAAAGTTATTTAAACCCCAATTTAGGCGAAGATCAAAATAAAAAGAACGGAGAATAACTATGACACCTTACAAAAACGGACCGAAAAAGAAATTGCCCGGGAATAAAACTCCCGGAACGGTATTTTCAACCTCGAAAAAAGGCAAAAAAACACAAGAGGATTTATCCGAATTCGGAGCAGAGCTTTTTTACAGCCACGAAGACCCCAACGGAATGTATACTGGTTATCCGACTGACCCAAATGAAGTGCCAATGCAAGATCAGGATGATTTATAAACTAATAATATATAAAACTCGGCTGATGCGTAAAAACATCAGCCGAAAATTATAGCGTAAATTATACGATTACATTCCCTCTTCTACCAAAGTCCCGCTTTGCGTCTGCCCCGCTGAATCATCGGTGCTTGGCATAGGCTTATCAAGATATGTAAAAAATACCTGGAAAAGGAATATGAAAACAAATATCCAAAATGCGAAAGATTTAAATGGACCGAAAAATGCTTCTTTTTTTGTAAGACGCTCATATTTTTCATCTTCGTTTTTAGGTTCGGGATACTTAACTTTTAAACCATTTTTCACCGCAAGAACTGCAAAAGCCACAAGAGAGATTACCGCGCAGATAACAGAAAGAGGCAGCAGATCGGTATTTTCTCTTAAAAGTAACGTTACGCAAAAAGATACGTTTGCTGCAAAATTCATTGTCATTGTAAGATACAAGGATTTCGTTTTAAGATAACACCAGCTTATAATAAGTCCCGAAACGAAAAGGTACGGTATTTTCACAAAAGAATATGCATACAGTGCGGAAATAAGAGAAGGTAAAATTATTGCCAAAGCAGTACTTGCATAAGATAATTTGTGGCAAACAACACCTCTGAAAGCCAATTCAAGTAAAAATGCCGAAATTGCCGAGGTGTATATTGCATAAAAGACATTAGCAACGATTCCCTCACCCATATCGGGAAGTTTTTCGGAAAGCTCATAGCCCTGACCTATGAGAAAATCACAGAAAAGCTGACCGCCGTAAACCGAAACAGGGACTATACATATAACAGAAATAATTCCGAAAACATACCAGAACGGAGAAGCTTTATCTTTTGAAGCCTTCAGTTTATCCTTAAACGGAGTCTGCTGACGGATATTATAAATTAAAAACGGAAACAGCGCCGCGCCTGAGGAGCATACAGGGTTCAATAAAGTTGTAATGAACCATTTAACGGAAGAGTTTTGAATTCCCGAAAACATGAGCAATGGAAACTTAAAAACAGTCTCAAAAACAGTCATCAAAGAAGCACAAATAAAGATACTGTTAAAAAGCAAATACAAATGTTCCTTTCGTTTCTCTTCTTCAAAAGTCACAAGTTTTTCGTACATAAACCGTCCTTTCCGCCTGAAAAAGCTGAAATAATTGAATTTTTGAACTCTTTATATAAAGCACAAATTCACCCATCATACGATTTTGATGTATGACGGATGATTTTGCCGATATTTATCTTTTTCCTCTGAAGAACACAGCCATAGTTCCGGGACCTGAATGAGAACCGATTACTGGACCGATATTTCCTATAAGGTAGTCAGTAATTCCCGTTGCTTCTTTTATTTTTTCTGCCAAATATTGGGCTTCTTCAAAACAGTCTCCATGACTGATAAAGAACTTTTTGGTTTTCTCTTTATCCATACGGGAAACCATCGTTTTAACCAAAGTATCAAGCGACGCTTTTCTGCCTCTGACTTTACTTTCAGGAACAAGTTTTCCTATATTATCTACATGGAGCATGGGCTTGATACCTAACATCGTACCCAAAACCATTGATGTTTTTGAAACCCTGCCGCCCCTATAAAGATAAACGAGATCTTCAACCGTAAATATATGAGAAAAGCTTAATTTTTCATATTCAACTATTGCGGCAACCTCATCCATAGTTTTACCTTCTGCCTGAAGCTCAAGTGCGAAATCCACCAAAAGACCCTCGCCCAAAGAAGCGCAAAGAGAATCGATTACTATTATTTTGGAGTCGGGATATTCTTCTCGAAGCTCTTCAGCAGCAATAACCATACTGTTATACGTTCCGCTGAGACCTGAGGAAAACGCTATGTGAAGAATATTATATCCTTCCTTGAGAATTTCTTCAAAGAACTTTTTTGCCCCATCGGGGTTTACTTGAGTAGTTTTCGGTGTTTTACCGTCTCTCATAAGCTTATAAAACATATTAGAGGGATGTGCGGGACTGCCTTCAACCCCGTAAGTAACATCGTCAATGGAATATGTAAGCCCCACTATTCGAAGGTCATGCTGTTTTATATATTCTTCGGGAAAATCAGTTGTATTTTCAGTTGTTATAAGATACTTTCTCATTAATAAACTCCTATTATATTAATTATGTTCGGGAATTGAACCTTCCCTTTTAAGCTGAATATAATCATGCTGACGAAGAGCTTCATATAAAACTATAGCAACGCTGTTTGAGAGATTGAGACTTCTTACGGTGCTTTTCATGGGGATCCTTACGCATTTATCGTAATTTGCCTCAAGTAAGTCCTCGGGAAGGCCTTTAGTCTCTTTTCCGAAAAGAATCAGGGCGTTTTGGGGATAATCCACTTCAGAATGAACCTTTGCCGCTTTTGTACTTGCAAAAAACATCGGCCTGCCCGACTCTGCCGCAAATTCCAAAAAAGCAGCCAGGCTTTCATGAATGTGTAAGTCAAGCTCACTCCAATAATCAAGCCCTGCCCTTTTTACATGATGATCGTCTATTGCAAAGCCCAAGGGTTTTACAAGATGAAGTTCAACATCAGTACAAGCGCAAGTTCGAGATATATTTCCCGTATTTTGAGGGATTTCCGGCTCGACAAGAACAATTCCCAATTTATTTTTCATAACAGTTACCCTCTGATTCTTTTTGAAATTACTATATGTCAGTATACCACAGATAACATTTTTTTTCAAGAGTGATTTTATGAACTTTATATATGAAAAATAAAATACGAGTTAACAAAAACGTATCATGCGTTTATGTTTATCATCACATCTCGTTTACAAAACTATTATATCACGTTTTAATTCCCCTGTCAAGTGTTTTCAAAGAAAAAACCCTCGAGATTTCTCAAACTTTTTATGACAGAAACAGTCTGAAATATTTTTATATTTTTAACTTTCGTTGTTTGAGGTTGACTTTTTGAGAATTTTGAGGTATAATACAGAAATAAAAAAATATTTGTATAGCCTAAAGGAGAAAACAATATGGCATTTCACGAGTTTGGCATCATGCAAGAAATACCTAAAGGCAGGTACGATAATTATGAACCCGAAAAATATTCACAGCTCGTAGCCGTGGATATGGAAGTGATTGATAAGGTTTTAACAAGAACAATTGTTGTTCCAACCTATTCTCACACCACAAAAGAGCCATTCAATGGCTTAAATGAAACGGGAATTACTCTTATACCACCGAATTCCGCAGAAAAATTGGCGGATATTTTCGAAAATACGCAATTTCCGGAATTGGTAAAGGTTACAAAGCTTCTCCGCCTTGCCTCTGAGGAGAGTAAATATGTCATTCATTTTGGGATATAGATAATGAGTATTTTAATAATCGGGATAGCTTTTTCATGAAGAAAGCTATCCCTAATCTTTGAAATTTTAACTAAAAAACAGCTAACATTGAAATTCATATGTTGGCTGTTTTTTTATTTTGCCCAAAAAACAAAATCAACTATCCGCATTATTACTTATCGTGATAATAATATATCTCTATCTGTGGATAAAGTTCACAGTTTTAGTAACATTTTTAGTGTTATAATATATATACAGAAAGTGAGGTGAACATATGCCGAAGAAGAAAAAAGAAAAGGTCACCGAAGAAAGAGTTCTTCAGGAGCTTGCAAAGATCGCTTTTGACGACATCAAAAATCACATCGGATATTCTACCGATGAGAACGGAGAAATGGTCATAAGGATCAAGGACAGCGACGGAGCTGATACTCGCGCGGTGGCGGAAGTCAAAAACAGCAAGTCAGGATTCAACTTTAAAATGTACAACAAATTAACTGCTTTGTTGAAATTAGGCGATTATCTGGGGATGTGGAAAAAACAGCCGGAAGATGAAATTGAGGATTTTGACGAGCTTGAGGTCTTCGGAGACAGCACATGATAAAATCAAAGCTTATTCCATGGCAGCCCTTTTCCCCTCTGCACAAGGAATATATCAAAAACTGCCTTACGAATACTTTCAATTTCGCGGAAGGCGCAGTCCGTTCAGGTAAAACCATAAGCAATGTTTACGCCCTTGCAATGCTTTTGGAAAGAACTCCGGACAAGCTACATCTTGCTACGGGGACTTCCCTTGCCGCCGCTTGTATGAACATCGGAGACTGTAACGGTTTCGGGCTTGAGCATATTTTCAGAGGCAGAAGCCGTTGGGGTTTATATAAAGGAAACAAAGCTTTATATATTACCACAAAAAAAGGGCTTGAGCGAGTGATCATTTTTGTGGGCGGAGGAAAATCCGACAGCTATAAAAAAATCCGAGGAAACTCTTTCGGAATGTGGATAGCTTCGGAGGTTAACAAACATTTTATTTCCGACGACGACCACTGTTTTCTTTCGGAGGCCTTCAACAGACTTCTTGCTTCGGGAATGCGGCGAATCCTTTGGGACTTTAACCCGGACTACCCTACTCACCCCATATATACAAAATATGTGGACAAGTATTTGGCTGACGGACTCGATGTAAATCACCGCAAGTTTACAATTTTCGACAACAATGCCATAAGTCCCGAAAGAATTGCAGAAATTACGAAACAATACATACCCGGAAGTTTCTGGTACAAAAGATGTATTTTGGGTGAACGTGCGGCGGCGGAAGGAGTTATTTTTAAAAACTTCGTCCAAAACCCTGAACGATGGATCCGTAAAGAACCGCCTGAAGACATACACCATGTGGTCATGGGTATTGACTACGGAGGAAACATGTCGGCTTCTGCTTTCACAGCCGTGGGCATAAGGAAAAGTATGTCGGGACTGTGTGTGATGAAAGACAAAAAGGTTTCAGGTAAAAAGGGGGAGATTGCGCCGCAGGATATTGAAAAGGAGTTCATCAGTTTCTACCATGAGTTTGAAAAAGATTTCCCAAACTTGCCCGTTCAGTATATTTTTGCAGACAGCGAAGCTCAATATCTGACTAACGGTCTGAGAAGAGCCTGCAAAGCAGCAGGTATAAAAACGGGAATCTCTGACAGCAAAAAAGTAAATATTGCGGAAAGGATTTCTTGTAAAAGCCGTCTGATGGCTGAGGACAAGTGGTGCGTTCTGAAAAGCTGCAAAAACGTAATCGCAAGCACGTCAACGCAGCTATGGGACCCCAACCACCCGGATCGAAGACTTGATAACGGAACCTGCGATATCGATACGGCAGATGCTGAAGAATACGCATGGGAACACTTTATCAAACAACTTACACTTACGAAATAAGCGAGGTGAAAAAATGTTAAACAACAAAATCGAAGCCGCTGTAGCAAAAGCTCTCGGAAACAAATATCATGACGACGGAATGAGAGATAAAATTCGAGAATGGAATAATTGGTATTGCGGCAATGACGATGACTTTCACACCGTGGAAGTTAACAACGGCATGACAGTAGTCAAAAGACCAATGTTCAAATTGAAAATGGCGAAAAAAGTTGCAGAAGATTGGGCAGACCTTCTCTTCAACGAAAAAACTTTAATCGCAGTAAACGACAAAAATGCCTTAGAGTTTCTTAACGGCGAAGACGGTCACAGAGGTGTTTTCGGTGAAAACAAATTCCGTTCCGAAACAAATAAGCTTATTGAAAAAGCTTTTGCTCTCGGTACAGGCGCAATAACCGTAAACATCTCAAATGCAGAACTCGACGAGTTTGGCAGGCTCAAAAAATCCCCACGGGCAAAAATATCCCTTGGATATACGGGTGCAGAAAATATTTTTCCGATTTCCCACAAAAACGGAAAAGTTGAGGATATCGCTTTTGC
>JAFSAH010000019.1 GCA_017441125.1 Clostridia bacterium | reverse complement strand
GGATGGCATTATTATGTTGAAAAACTTTCCGATTATGTCTTCGGAAATGGATACCCTCCAGATATTTGGCTGGATCAACTGAAAAAGATTTTTAACGGTTTATTTGAATTTAAATTTAATAATTATAAAGAACTTTATGTTTTAATAGAAGCAACTATATATTCTCTCTCACTTGATGAAAAAAATGATAGCTGATAATTGCAAAGAATCATTCTTTCAAATAATCCTCAATCACCATTTCTTCTCCACAAAAAGTATCGTACATAAATTTTGCTCCCAACCGGAAGCCGGCAATAAAATTCTCAAGGTTTGATTCGGCACTTACTATTCCCCAAGCGTCAACATAATCCATAAACCTTGTTTTATTTTCATCCGAAAGAGCTTCGAGCAGAAAATCTTCGTTTTCGGACAAAATACTCATTTCGCGTTGTGCTCTTCTGTTTTTATTACTTGCTTGCGGATCGATATTGTCATAATAAAGTTCTTCAATAAAATTAGTCATAAAAACGCCTCCCCATGCCGAAATTTTAGCATAGGGAGGTGCTTTTTGTGAATGTACAAAAAAACAAATTGTACATTCTTTTTTACTCTTTTATTTTCAAACCTGCAATTTCTGCAAGATGTTTAGTCATTTCATATTTATCTTTTTTATTATCTTTCCATTCGTAGCAACAAGTTATAGTTTTATTTTTAGGCCAAACCTTTCTAAGGACACCGGTGCGCAAAGCATTACTAAGGACTTTTTCACCTCTATGCTTTTTATAAACATACCAATGTAAATCAATGTTGTCACATCTAAGAATAATCCCTTTTTTAATACCGTCCGGTGCTATTACCAAAAATTCATATAGATCTTTACATATACGTTCTTCTCCATATCCATTAGAAATCTTTTGCTTAATTAATTTTGAAATATAATATACATGGTTTTCGACAATAGGTTTGCACTTTTTCAAATCTATACCACGCAAAATGTAGCTCAATTTTTCGTTTGTCATTGTATCACCTTGAATTATTTTTTATTAATTATATCATATTAACTCCCTCGAAACTACCTTTTCTTCCTCCCTTCCCACCATTCTCTGCTCTTTTCTTCGCGCAAAATCGCTTCAAAATGGCTCAAAGTTTTCAGATGCCATTTGGTTTTGCGGGTAATGGAACGAAAATAGAGCGAACAGAAAAAATCTATAAGAAATCGCTTTGGAATATGATTGTAATAGCTCTTACGAAAATGCATCAAAAGGTCGTGGTTGCACCAATCGTTAACGGTGCTTTTGCCGTATCCGGTAAGTTTTACCACATCCATTGTCGTTAAAATATCCGGGCAGTCCATAAGAAGATTTTCGTAAAAATCACGCATCCTTTTCAAATCGTTTTCCGGCAAATCCTTCGGAAGGCTGTTTTCATAAGTTCCGCTGTACCAGCCTTTCGGAGCTGAATAAGCGTTCGGAAATACAACTCTGTTTTCCAAATATTTCATAACGTCCTGCTTCTTGATTTTATAGCAGCGTGGATTTGAGCAGTTTTCGCTGGGTACCTTTCCGCTTTTCAAAAGCATACCCGCAGTAGTCTTACTGATATGGCAAATCTGATAAAATTGTTCCTTTGACATGACTTCCGGGACCTCGTCCCAATCAATAAAATCTATCATAATTTTACTCCTTCGTTTTGTATTTACATCCTGAAAGGAAACTGTTAATTCATCTTTGTTTTCTTTCCGTTCTGCTGAAATTTTTCTTTTGGATAAAATCTGCCTTTTCAGGTTTCTTTGTCCGACATTCGCTTTTCTTCCTCAAGAAAAAGCATGCTTATGTAATTCAGCAGAAAAACTTTCGGAATACGATAGGAGTTACCAATCTGGAAACATTTGAGTTTCCCTTCACGAATCAGCTCATAAGCCACCCTGCGGCTTATTCCCAAAAGCCGCTGCAAATCCGGAATTGTCAAAAGCTCCGGTTCCTCACGAAATAGAATCGCGGATATTTTCTCTTCGTTTTGTTTTTTCATTCGATTTCGACTCCTTTGTTTTTGGATTTTTCATGTCGTTTTTGGTGGGTTTTGTTCTTTCCAAACCCTTAATTTTTGGAAAGAATTGAGCTTTTCTTTCCAAAAACACCTCGATTTTGGTGTACATTTCGACCATTAAAGTGCACGAAAATCACCGAAAATTCACCAATATGAAAACACTCGAAATCGTTTTGTCCTTAGCCGGGCACGTGGGTTCGAATCCCACCATCTCCGCCACAAAAGCTCTCCTTTTTCAGGAGAGCTTCTCGTTTTGGTGTGGATGAGAACCCACCGGGTGAGCACCTGACGCCCCAAAAATATGAGCACCGCGATATATTTTTGGCTGGCGGAAGCAATCCGCGCAGCGGAAATCCCACCATCTCCGCCAGGGCGGCTTTGTCCGCACGATAAGCCGCAAAGGAAACTTTGCGGCTTTGTTTTTACGAGGTGATAATATGCCGTATATTCCAAAAGCACACAAAAAATATGATCTTTTGCCAAAAAGCCGGGCCGATAATACCGAAGTTTTTGAGTATGATTCCAAAATTATATACGAACTTTCCGATCTTCTTGGCGATGAATATAATTTTATCCCGTACGGATACAAAAGTTATCAGGAATACTATGATGAACTTGACAGAATCATATCCTCTGTATCGGATAATCAGCAGGCTGTAAAACTTATTGAACAGCTTAAAACAAGCACCGAAAAATTAAACTGTAAAGAATTCTGGTCTGTTCTAAAATACATAGGCCCTTCTGATGATCCCGGGTTTGGTCTTACAAACGGAAGAGATTATTACTGGCCGACAACAGAAGAAAATCCTGTTTTTCACGGAATAATTGATGACGAGGAATTTACTTGCTATATTTCTTACCCTGTAGATTCTTCACTTTGGCAAATCCTCGAAGACCCGACGGGAATGGCCTTGCAAACTTTATCAAAATATACCGATTGATTTTTTGGCACACTTTTGTGTGCCCTTTTCTTTTTACGCGCGCTGTAATAATCCCTGCTTTTTTCGGGCATAATATTGCCAAAGAAAGGAGCGATTTTATGGAAAACGATACAATAAAACTTCTTCGGGAATGTGATGCCGGTGTGGAAATGGGCGTTTCTTCCATTGATGACGTAAAGGATTACGTAAAATCCGAAAGCTTTAAAAAACTTCTTACCGACTGCAAAGAGGAACACGAAAAGCTCGAAAGAGAAATCCGCACCCTGCTCCGTAAATATAATGACGAAGGCAAGGACCCCAATCCCATGGCAAAGGGTATGTCCTGGGTAAAAACAAATGTTATGCTTGTTATGGAAGAATCCGACGCCACCGTTGCGGACCTTATGACGGACGGCTGTAATATGGGCGTAAAATCCCTTAATAAATATCTTAACGAATATAAAGCCGCAGATGAGGTTTCCAAAGATATTGCAAAGCGTCTTATCAACCTTGAAGAACGCCTTGCCATAGATATACGCAGCTATCTTTAAAAAAAGCGCCGTTTGTAAGCGGCGCTTTTTTCGCTTTATTATCACAAAAACCGGTCTTTGGAAACATTTGGCCTGTTCCGCTTATCTGTGATGCGTGGTATAATCACCCTATCCCAAAAAGCGAGGTGAACCTATGAAAAAGATTTTTTCCATAACCCTTTCCGCAGTGCTTGCCGCGGTTATTTCTGCATATACACCGCCCGTTTACGCCGCAAACGCAGATTCTTTGGCCGGCCG
>JAFSAH010000018.1 GCA_017441125.1 Clostridia bacterium | reverse complement strand
GATACGAAATACTCTTCCACAAAGCTGAGGAGTTCCGCTTCGTCTGTGAAATACGCGATTTCGTTATCGGAATTTTGAGGCCCGATCGGTTCGAGAGGGTCTTTGGACCCTACGTCAAGCGCACAAGCCGTAATCATGCACAGCGCTATCAGTAAAGAGACCGTTGAAAGTATTTTTTTCATGATTTTCACTCTCCTAAAATAATTTTTTTAGCTTTTACTTTTTAGACGACAAAAATAGAAAAAAGTTCCATAGAAAAATAATAAAAGTGAATTTTTTCATCTTTTATATTGTAACATCTAAAAAAGTCCTCGTCAATAGGACGAGAATGGGGTAAATTCACAATTATTTCACGGTATAATCGGAAGATATTCATTGAAAAAATTGACAATTTGCTGTATAATATATAGTAGAGGAAAATTTGGATTTTTCAGCCCGAAAGGTTTACCGAGTATTCTTAAATCGAGGGGTGGACAAGTCTGTTTCTCCCATATAATTTTTAAAGTTTGTTTTATAAACTAATATCATTTTTGGAGGTATTATCGAACATGGATGTTCAGGGTAGAACTGCTGAGCTTATTAAACAGAGAGCCGCTATCGAAGGCGCTCCCGATAAGATGAGTGCAGCAAGAAAAAGAATGCAGCTTCTGTTCGACGAGGGTACATTTGTTGAAACCGGCGCGTTTGTTAAACAGCGTCCCACAGAGCTTAACTGCGTAGATGCCGAAGCTGAAGGCGTTGTTACAGGTTACGGCGCAGTTAACGGTATGCTCGTATTTGCATTCTCTCAGGATGTTTCCGTTCTTAAAGGAAGCATCAGCGAAATGAACAGCAAAAAAATCTGTGATATTGCTGCTATGGCGTTGAAGGCTAAAGCTCCTATCGTTTCAATGCTTGACAGCTGCGGAATCCGTCTCCACGAAGGTGTTGATGCTCTTTCGGGTTACGGTAAAATTCTTTCCGCTTTCAATGCGGTTTCAGGAGAGTGCGCTCATGCTTCCGTAGTATTCGGAACAGCGTCCGGGCCTCTTTCTTTCCTTCCTGCTATGGCTGACTATTCCGTTATCGTTAAGGGTTCAGAACTCTTTATGTCTTCTCCCGACGTAGTAAAAGCCCGTTTTGCCGATAAAGACGCAGGAACCGCAGACAAGGCTCTTGCTAACGGTACAGTAAGCGAAATTTGCGAAAATGACGAAGCAGCTGTTGCCGCTGTAAAGGCATTCCTCGCTACAATGTGCGACGTTCCCGTAACTACTGACGATGCAAACCGTCTCGTTCCCGAAATCGAAGCTATCCTTTCCGCAGATTCTTATGACGTTAAATCCGTTATTGCAGCTATTGCAGATGACGGCAGAATGTTGGAATTCTACAAAGGTTTTGCAAAAAATATCGTTACAGGTGTTATTAATCTTGACTGCATGACTGTTGGTGTAGTTGCAAACCAGAACTGTGAAAACGGTGGTGCTCTTACTTCCGATGCAGCAAAGAAAGCCGCTAAATTCATTTCTCTTTGCGAAGACTTCGGTCTCCCCGTACTTACACTTGTTGATACAAACGGTTTCATTCCCGATGCAAACGAAAATATTGAAGACGCTTCCGCGCTTTCACTTTCTTATATCAACGCTTCTATTCCCAAGATCACTCTTATCATGGGTAAAGCATACGGTTCAGGCTACATTTCAATGTGTTCCAAAGAAACAGGCGCTGACCTCGTTTACGCATACCCCACAGCTGAAGTTGCGGCTCTTCCTGCTGAAACAGGTGCTGTATTTATGTGTGCACAGGAACTAGTTCAGACTTCCGGTGACCCAATAACAGAAAGAGAAGCTCTTATTGAAAAATACAGAACAACAATCGCTTCCGTTTACGAAGCGGCAAAGAGAGGCTATGTTGATGATATCATCGAAATCAACACAACAAGACAGCTTCTTATCAGCGGCTTTGATATGCTTGCGGACAAAGAATAATCGGAGGTATGACTATGAATAAAATACTTCTTGCTCCTATGTTCGCCGCAGTTGAAGGTGCCGCAAACGTACCCGAAGGTTTTATTCCTAAATTGGGCTACGGTCTTCAGATAGCAGTTATTGGTATTCTGATAGTGTTTGCGGTCCTTGCTCTTATCATGGGTGTGCTTTATTTGTTTGAGTTGATTTTCTATAAACTTCCCAACAAACAGAAAGCCGCATCTGCAGCCCCCAAAGCTGCTCCCGTTGTTACAACTGCTCCAGCCGCACCCGTTGCAGCAACTTCTGCAGATGACGATGAAATTGCAGCAGTTATTGCCGCAGCTATTGCCGCTTATTATGAGCAATCTGCTCCCACATCTAAATACAGAATCAAATCATTCAGAAGAATCTGAAAATATATGCCGTTTATTCGGCAAATGGAGGAAAATTACTAATGAGAAAATTTAATATTACCGTAAACGGTAAAGCATATGAAGTTTTAGTAGAAGAAGTCGGCGCAGCTTCTGCACCTGTTGCAGCTGCTCCAGTAGTTCCCGTAGCAGCACCTGTTGTTGCTCCTGCCGCAGCTCCCGCACCTGCCGCTGCACCTGCTCCCGCAGCAGCACCCGTTGCAGCACCTGCTAACGGCACAACAGTTTCCGCACCCATGCCCGGTACAATCCTTGACGTTAAGGTTTCTAACGGTCAGGCAGTAAAAGAAGGCGACGTTCTCTGTGTTCTCGAAGCTATGAAAATGGAAAACGATATTCAGGCTCCCTGCGACGGTACTGTTGTTGCAATTCAGGCTACTAAAGGCTCTTCTGTTGAAACAGGCTCTCCTCTCGTAACGATCGGTTAATATAAACAATCGTTATTAAGAAAGGAGAAAAACGAAAATGGATATACTTCAAATCATTTCCGATTTCGTCGTAAACTCCGGATTTGCACAGTTTTTTGTCGGTGAGGGCTGGAAACAGCTCATCATGATAGGCATATCATGCTTGCTTATTTATTTGGCAATCGGTAAAAAGTTTGAACCTCTTCTTCTTTTACCTATTGCGTTTGGTATGCTTCTTGTAAACTTGCCCTTGTCCGGACTTATGAATGCGGATTATTTTGCAAGTGAAACCGGTGACCTTGACATAGCTGAAATTATGTCTCACGGTGGCTTGCTTGACATTCTTTACCTCGGTGTTAAGTGCGGTATTTATCCACCCCTTATCTTCCTTGGTATAGGTGCTATGACAGACTTCGGGCCCCTGATTGCTAACCCCAAAGGTATTCTTTTAGGTGCTGCTGCACAGCTCGGTATTTTTGTTACTTTTATTGCAGCTATATTTATGGGCTTTACAGCTCTCGAAGCTGCTTCTATCGCTATCATCGGCGGCGCTGACGGTCCTACCGCAATTCTTATCACAAAGACTCTTGCCTCCGATTTATTGCCCGCAATTGCCGTTGCTGCGTACTCATATATGGCGCTGGTACCGGTTATTCAGCCCCCAATTATGAGACTTCTTACAACAAAAGAAGAACGTGCTGTTAAAATGGAGCAGCTTCGTCCCGTTTCCAAAAAAGAAAAGATTCTTTTCCCCATTGTTGCAGCTATCGTTATCATTCTTATTATTCCCGATGCAGGAGCTCTTGTAGGTCCTCTTATGCTCGGAAATCTCTTCAAAGAATGTGGTGTTACAGACCGTCTCAGCAAAACTGCTCAGAACGAACTTTGTAACATTATCACTATCTTCCTCGGAACAACAGTCGGCGCTACTGCAAATGCTGAAACATTCCTCAGATGGGAAACTATCCTGATCATTATCATGGGTGTTTGTGCATTCGGTATTGCAACCGCAGGCGGTGTACTTTTCGGTAAAGTTATGTACAAACTTACCGGTGGTAAAGTTAACCCCCTTATCGGTTCCGCAGGCGTTTCTGCAGTACCCATGGCTGCCCGTGTTTCCAACACAGAAGGTCAGAAGCATTGCCCCGGAAACTTCCTTCTCATGCACGCTATGGGCCCCAACGTTGCAGGTGTTATCGGTTCTGCCGTTGCAGCAGGCGTGTTCCTCACACTCTTTAAATAATTTACGAAAGGAGTCTGTAACTTAAAATGAATCCCGTAAAAATTACAGAAACAGTTCTTCGTGACTCACATCAGTCTTTGATCGCAACACGAATGACTATAGATGAAATCCTTCCCTCTCTTGCTCTTCTTGATAAAGTAGGCTACCATGCCATGGAAGTTTGGGGCGGCGCTACATTCGACGCATGTCTCCGTTTCCTCAACGAAGACCCATGGGAAAGACTTCGCAAAATCAGAGCAGGCGCTCCCAATACAAAACTCCAGATGATTTTCAGAGGTCAGAACATCCTCGGCTATCGTCACTATGCTGACGACGTAGTTGAATATTTTGTTCAGAAATCCCTTGCAAACGGTATCGACATCATCAGAATTTTCGACGCTCTCAATGACCCCAGAAACCTTGATACAGCTGTTAAAGCTACAATCAAAGAAGGTGGTCACGTTCAGGCAGCATTCTCCTACACAACAAGCCCTGTTCATACAACAGAAAGCTTCGTTAAGTTCGCAAAGGAAATGGAAGACAGAGGTGCAAACTCTATCTGTATTAAAGATATGGCAGGTCTTCTCACTCCTTATAATGCTTACGAACTTGTTAAAGCTCTTAAAGAAAGCGTAAGAATACCCATTGAGCTTCATACTCACTGTACAGCAGGTATTGCTGAAATGACTTGTCTTAAAGCTGTAGAAGCAGGTTGTGACATCATTGACACAGCTATTTCTCCCCTTGCAGGCGGTACATCTCAGCCCGCAACAGAATCTCTCGTGGCAACTCTTCAGGGCTCTGACAGAGATACAGGTCTTAATCTTGACGCTCTTAACGAAGTTCGTAAATATTTCGCACCCCTCAGAGAAAAATACCTTGCATCAGGTCTTCTCAATACAAAAGTTCTTTCCGTTGATATTAACACACTTTTGTATCAGGTACCCGGCGGTATGCTTTCCAACCTTGTTTCTCAGCTCAAACAGGCTGGCAAGGAAGATAAATTCGAAGAAGTTCTCCAGGAAGTTCCCCGCGTAAGAGCAGACGCAGGCTATCCACCTCTCGTAACACCTTCTTCTCAGATCGTTGGTACACAGGCAGTATTTAACGTACTCTTCGGCAGATACAAGAATATCTCCAAGGAATTCAAGGCTCTCGTAAGAGGCGAATACGGCAAAACACCCGTGCCCATTGATCCCGCATTCGCAAAACAGATCATCGGCGACGAAAAGCAGATCACTTGCCGTCCCGCAGACCTTATCGAGCCGGAAATTGACAAACTCAAGAAAGCTGCAGCTCAGTACGTTGAACAGGAAGAAGACGTTCTCAGCTACGCACTTTTTGAACAGGTTGCTACAAAGTTCTTTGAAGCACGTCAGTCCGAAAAATACGGCGTTGATAACAGCCATTCCGACAAAGCAAACATGGTTCATCCCGTGTGATTTAAGTGAATAATTAAGTTTTTTGTGGGGAAATCTTTCTCTTTTCAGTAGAAAAGCAAGAGGTTTCCCCGCATCATTTCCAAAAAACGGTCGTTGATATTATATATAATGAGAATTCAATTTTTATTTTTTGAACAATTCTCCGACCCTCTTGAAGTATTGATATATTTGTGCTATAATAAAGTGTAAGAATAAAAAAAGAAAACAGGATAGGGAATATGAACAGTTTTAATGACAATATGATAATTTTTGAAGCGCCGCAAATGTTTTCCGTACCAACCTCCATTGTTGACAAGCATATAAATGCAGGCTACAATGAGTTGCGTTTGATCCTTTTGCTTTTGCGTAACGTTAATATGGGTTTTTCAAAGGAAACTCTTCTGAACAGACTTTCTTTAACCGAAGAGGAATTAAGTGAATCTTTCGCTTTCTGGGTCAAAGAGGGCGTTCTGTTCAAGCAGGGCGATAAATATGTTCTTGAACGTCCGAGAGTTCGTTCTACAGACGTTATGACCTATTCTGCCGAGGACGTTGCGGAAAGAATTGACCGCGACCACAGCATTCTTTTCCTGTATAAAAAAACGGAGGATTTTTTGGCAAAGCCTTTGACTACGTCAGACGCGTCCGTAATTCTTTCCCTTGTGGATTGGGTCGGACTTCCTTCCGAGGTCGTTGCGTTACTTTTGCAGTACTGCGCTGACTGCGGTAAAAAATCTCTTCGTCAGATTGAAAAAACCGGTATAGAATGGGCTGAAAAAGAGATAAATACCTGTGAACGCGCAGAGGCCTTCATTGAATCTGAAAGACGCAAACGTGAAATTATAAACGAATATTGCAGCGTTTTGGGCATCACGGGCAGAGCCCTTACAGACGGCGAGAAAAAGGCTTTCACTTCTTGGTCCGAAAATATGGGTTACGGTAGTGATATTATTGCGGAGGCTTTCAATGCAACGGTTCGTGCTACGGGAAAATACTCGTATCAATATATGGACAAGATAATCGCAACTTGGTTCAAGCAGGGAGTTAAAACTGTTGAAGATGCTCAAAAGGCTTCTCAGGAAACAAAGCCGAAGGCAAAGAAAAACGTAAAACGCTTTGAACCTACAAATACAACAGATACCGTAAGCGCCATTGAGACTACGTGGGCTATAATTGACGGTGAATTGGGAAATATCTGAAAGGACGGTAATTAAAAATGGCTAACAGCAATGATCTCCACAGACTTGCGCATGAAAGACTGAGAGAAAAGCAGGACCGCTTCAATTTGGAACGAGAACTGCGTTTAAAGGTCGTTCTTGATGAGATTCCCCGTTTACAGCAGATCAAAGAAGAGCTTGCTTCGAATATGCGTGAGTTTACAAGATTCGCATTCAGCGGCGACAGAAGTGAAGAAAAATTTAATGAATATAAAAACAGATCTCTTGCTTTGCAAAAGGAAAGAAAAGAACTTTTGTTAAAACACGGCTATGCGGAAAATCTTTTTGAGGAATCCTATTATTGCGATCTTTGTAAGGATCAGGGATATAAGGACAATCAATTTTGTGAATGCTTCAAAAGAGAGCTTTCCGAAGTGTTTCTGGAAAATTCCAATCTGATGAAAATTTACAATGATCAGGTTTTTGAAAAATATGAGCTTGACTTTTTCCTTGAAGAGGACGGCTCCAAAGGCAAAAGCTGGATGATGATGAAAAAGCTTACGGATTACCTTAAGCTTTATGCGGAAAGCTTTAGGGAAAGCTCCAATAATCTTCTTTTCATCGGCGCGCCCGGATGCGGCAAGAGCTTCCTTTCCTGCGCCGTTGCCTGCGAGGTCGTTAAAAACGGTGTTTTTGTGTTTTATACTCCCGTTCAGGATATGGTTTCACAGTTTGAAACGGAGCATTTCGGAAACAACAAAAACGTGGATACTTCTGTTTATAAGGATTGCGATTTGTTGATCATTGATGACCTGGGAACGGAATTTAAAACACAGTTTACGGATTCTGTGCTTTATAACGTTATAAATGACCGTATAAACATGAAAAAGCCCATGATAATCAGCACAAATTACACTTTGGAGGAATTGAAGGAAACATACCACGACAGACTTTGCTCAAGACTTATAAATGAATTTTTAACGATAAAGTTTGAAAACCGAGATATACGTCAGTTGAAAAAAATCAAAAAAAGCCAAAAGAATCGCGGAAATCAGTAATGGATAAAACTATTCTTATTTGTCCTGTTTGTGGTGAAACTCTTTTTTTGGAAGAAAAAAGGGTGTATTGTTCAAAAGGACATTCCTTTGACAAAGCAAAAGAGGGTTATTTTTATCTCATAACAAAGCAGGGTTACTCTCTTTCGGGAGATTCTGCCGAATCGGTTCGTGCAAGACGTGAATTTTTAAATTCGGGATATTATTCCGTTTTGGCAAAGGCTCTTGTTGAAGCCGTTGAAAAGTACGGTAAAAATAATGACGTTTTAACCGATGTCTGCTGCGGTGAAGGGTATTATTCGGGATATATAAAGAATAACTCCTCTCTTGAATTATCAGTTACCGGTTTTGATCTTTCAAAAGCTGCGGTAAAACTTGCGGCTAAAGCATATCCTGAAAATCTTTTTTACACGGCAAACATATCATTTATACCTCAAAAAACATCTTCTGCCGATATTATGCTGCATAGTTTTGCCCCTGTACATAATGCGGAATTTTCACGGGTCTTAAAAAAAGAGGGATACCTCATTGATGTTATACCCTCAAAACGTCATTTGTGGCAGTTGAAAGAGGTCCTTTACGAAAAACCCTATGAAAATGACGAAAAGTCTACCGTAGGAGAACCTTTTCGTCTTGTTGAAAGTATTACCGTTACCGAAACCGTTACACTTGACAAAAACGGCGTAAAAAACGTGCTTTTTATGACTCCTTATGCTTATAAAACAGCAGAAAACGCTGAAAAGAAACTCCTTGAGCTGGAGTCTCTTACAACCGAAGTCGGTTTTGTAATTAATATTTATAAAAATTCTAAAGATGCTTTTTGATTTGCCTCAAAGCGCTTTTTTCCAATCTTGAAACCTGCGCTTGGGAAATCCCTATTTCCTGAGCCACTTCAACTTGAGTTTTGCCTTTGAAAAATCGGAGTGACAGTATGTTTCTTTCCCTGTCGGAAAGGTGCTTGATCGCCTGTTTCAGTGAAATTTCCTCAATCCAGTTGCTGTCGCTGCTGTTTTTATCTCTGACTTGATCCATTACATATACTGAATCCGTTTCATCGTTGTAAACGGGCTCATAAAGAGAAATCGGTTCCACAATTGCCTCCATAGCTATAACGACT
>JAFSAH010000017.1 GCA_017441125.1 Clostridia bacterium | reverse complement strand
GCAACGCCTTCCTTCTATTTTAATAGTGCAAGAAAACTTCCTCCAAATTCATATCCAAGCCATAATCTTTCAGATTTTCGCCGCGCACTTCCAACTCTGTTTTTATAATATTCAAAATTTCATAGTGTGCTATTATATGTCCGTTTTGGTATTCATCGTTCGGATTTTCTTTTGCCTCGTTAAGAGATTCGTTAGCATTTTTTATTATTCTTTCTACAATAAATTCAAACCCATAATCAGTCATAAGTTTCACCTCTTTTTCTTAACGATGCAGGTTATTGGTTAAGTAAATCCTTTTCCGTAAAGAACCGCATGTTTGTTTTTATTTTACTTGTTTGTTTTGTCATATGCAATCTTTTTTTGCATCTTATTTGAATCACACAAATGTTTTTTCAAACTGTCTGCCGTTGCGGCTATATTGCCGGCTTTGCTTTATCTGCGTGCCGCCTTTTCTTCGGCGGCACGCTCTTTTAAGATGCAAAATGCGGTTTTGGGTGTGCAACACGTTTTGTGTTAAACAGTTTCAAAATAATACTTGGAATAACAACCATACAACAATAATTATCTGTTGTTCTCATATCTTTTTTTTGCTTCAAAATACTCCGCTTTTTCATCACCTTCAAACAAATCTTCACCAAACTCTTTCCATTCAAGGTATAGTTCATCAACAAACTTTTTTTCTTTCTTTGTTGCCGTTCCATTCAGATATTTTGTTATCGCAATCATCTCTTTTATTCCTAACAACATAATTATTCTCCTAATAATATTTTTACAACTTCTTTACTAATATCGCTCGGGTTGTCTGAACAAAAATATTGCGCTATCGCTTCTGCGACAAACTCATTCTCGTTTCTAAGCCCATAGTAGCTAAAATTTTCTTTTTTAGCATTCGAAATCCACTTAATTGAATTAGCATTAATGTTTTTTGTCCACTGATTGTTTCCAATAATATTATAATATTTTTTACTGTATAAATCCACAATCTTTTCGCTGATTTCAGAATTCATAGCACATTTCTCTCTATAAACAGCATGGCCAAGTTCATGATATACACTGTGAAAAGTATTGTTTGAGCTCCATCCTCCCCACTTATTATTTATTTCGGCTATTTCTTTCATTTTATTTATTGCATCATCATCAAGAATATATTCTCCAAAATAAATGCTTCCATCATTTTTGGATATGTAACACGTTTTGTGTTATTATGATTTACAAACAATAAGCTTTCATTTACGGATTATTTTACTTCTAATGCGCCTTTGTCATCGTATCCTTCTACCGGCTCAAACACTATTCCTCCATCTCCCGGACACGCTTTATGATGATCCCACACTTCATTTAATATCGTTCGCGGTATCCCGTCTCCATACGGATACGCTTTACATTTTTTAGGAAAGCCTTTTTCTGGGCCAAAATAGTTTTTACAATGAACACATATATTGCCGTATTCCATTGCCTTACCAATTATTTCGTCCGCATTTGCTTTTGGATTGTTAAATAACCATGCTAACCAATCTTTTTGCTTCCAATCTTTGTTTAAGAGAAGCATAATCCCCATGGCCGTATCAACATCAATCCCAATGTTTTTTAATAAATATAATATCCTCTTCTCTTGGTTCGTAACTTCCATCAATAAAACTCCTTCTATGCTTTTCTAACCATTCTATATTTTCGTCTATCGGCACAACTAATTTTATCTCTCCGGACATATATCCGTTAGCTTCAATAAAATACGCATTATCAGCCGTATCAATTATTATACGCTTTGTTTCTCCGTTTTTCAATGCGGCTATATTGCCGGCTTTGCTTTATCTGTGTGCCGCCTTTTCTTCGGCGGCACGCTTCTTTTCAAGGTGCAAAATGCGGTTTTGGGTGTGCAACACGTTTTGTGTTATTTGTTTTTAATAAAAATTTGATCAATAATCAATTTTCCCTTTAAGATATTCTTCATAGTCATAAGGAATGCCAATATCATAATTCTTGTAATAATGAAAAAATTCCATAGGAAAAACGAAATCTCCGTCCACAAATTTTCCCGCCGTAAGCTTTTCGCCTGTAAATACATCTCTGCTGTTAGCACTTGTGTACCATTTTTCAACAGCGTCAGATTCTATATACTTTATAATTTTTTCTTTTGGGATTTCATTTTTTATCTCCGCATATTCAGTAATATCTTCGTTGCAATTTCCATACGGTAATCCTTTAAGTAAACCAAAAACTTTCATTTTATAATTCCCCTTAATAGTGTTCTCCAAGTTTCTTTATCTAAATTTGCAATATTATCGCTGCCGCTTAATCCATAATGCGGTTGAAACAGTATCATTTTACCTTCATTTAACAAGCCTACACTTGTACCACCATTCACATCAATATACAAATAATTATTAGGTGCCAAAACAGGTGCATTTAGTACATTCGCTAATTTCTGTGCAAAACATTCCTTTCCATCAAGCTGTACACCGGTATTGCACGAAAGTAATCTTACCGGCTGTCTTTTTACATAGTTTTTATTTTGCGCAATGGTAATAGCTAACGCCTCTGGAGATGCCGTCGCAGCATTTTCTGCACTTGAAAAAGCAACATTCATTTGATTTCCATGCATTCCAACATCAAAATAATACGAATTTGTCCCCTCACATTTTCGCGGTTTTACTTTTTTCACATATTCACTTATTTCTTCATTTTTAGGAAAATATGATACACCGTTCTGTATATCTATTTTATTCCTTGAATTTCTGAATTGCAATACCTCATTATGCTGACTAGCGGTTATTTCTTTCTGATTTTCAAAAAAATCTTCAAAATATCTTTTTACTTCTGAATTATTATCAGTCTTATTTGAAAACAGCACATCATCAATTTTCTCATATGCTCCCGAATATTTTCTTTTTGCCAAATCCCCGATATCATCAGCGTATTTTAATACTTTTCCGCCTTTACTGCCAAGTTTTGCCGCCGCAGAAGCACCGCCGGTAACCATTCAAAGCAGCGCGTCTATTCCCGCTTCGCCAAAAATTTCGACAAGCAGCGCCGCGGTTTCAGCCGTTTTGCCCTTGCCTGTTCTTACCGGCTTTGCTTTATCCGCGTGCCGCCTTTTCTTCGGCGGCACGCTCTTTTCAAGGTACAAAATGCAGTTTTGAGAGTATAACACATTTTGTGTTATCAAATTGTAATAAAGATATTTTTATTGATTATATCTTTTAATCGTACCAAACAAAAGAAATCTTTGGGTTTTCTTCATCTTCCCATTCCGCCCAGCAAAAAAACTCATCCCATCCTTCTGGGCCATCCCATTTGTTTTTAAATTCTCTCTCAAATTCATCTGCTTTTTCCAGTGGTATTAACCAACCCGATGTGTTTTCGCCTTCCATAAATTCATTTTCAAAATTATTGCCTTCTGCACAATCCGCAAAAAAAACGCAGCCTTTTTTCAAAGCTTCTTTTTGCACCAAAGCAAAAAAACGTTCGTATTTATCTCCCTCTGGCTTTCTTAACCCTCTCATTGGTTATTCCTCCTTTTAGTATTGTTACAAATTTTTTATCGTTTTCCATAACTACAACAACATCTTCACCTTTTATATAATATATAGGGTGTCCAACTTGGTGGCGCCAATTATCGCCTATGACTACTTCATCTGCATTATTTATCACATCATCAATAATATTTAATAATTTTATTCTGTCCTCTTCTTTACTCGGATTAAGATTATACTCTTTTGTATGTTTTCCTGTTTTTTTCCCTATTTGTTCGTCTGTAATTATAATATCATTGGTATTTCTAGAATTCAATGCTTCGCGGAATTTTTTGTTTGTGTTGGAGTTTGCACTATCCATTGGAGAAAACAGCACATCATCAATTTTTTCATATGCTCCCGCATATTTTCTTTTTGCCAAATCCCCGACATCATCAGCGTATTTTAATACTTTTCCGCCTTTGCTGCCAAGCTTTGCCGCCGCAGAAGCACCGCCGGTAACCATTCCAAGCAGCGCATCTATTCCCGCTTCGCCAAGCATTTCGACAAGGAGCGCCGCGGTTTCCGCTGTTTTGCCCTTGCCTGTTCTTGCCGCGGCATCCATCAGGTCCTGATGTTTTTCTTCTGCTCTGTCCTGATAATACTCGTTCCATTCGGATATAAAGTTATCTTCCCAGCCAAGGCTTTGCATGGGTTTGCCTATAAACATATCCGCAAGCTCCGTTAACCCTGCACTTGTGCTCCAAACGCTGCTTTCAATACCTTCTGTAAAGATATCTTTGCCTTTCTTTCCTTTTGCTTCTGCTGCTATTTTATCCAGCAGTTCCTGCTCAACGCCCATGGCAAGTGCCATATTGTCCGAACGGCTTTGTCCGCTGTATTCATTTTTTGGTTTATCATAGTTAAAACCCGGTGCCTGCCTTTGTCCCGCCACGCCTCCTTCCTTTGCGAAAAAATCGCCAAAGCCTTCCCAGCGTTTTTCTTCGATTTCGCGTTCCTTTCGCGCGTTTTCCGCATAATCTCTTCCTATTTTTTCAAAAACGTCCTCATCATCTTCGGCCTTGTTTCCGTAATTGCCATAGCCGTACTCCTGCGAAGAGGATCGGTAAGACCTTGTGCCGTTTTGCGCATACTGCGCGCCAATAAGGTCGTTTTCTTTTATGCGTGCCGCCTTTTCTTCGGCGGCACGCTCTTTTAAGGTGTAAAATGCGGTTTTGGGTGTGTAACACGTTTTGTGTTATTGTTATCCATTAAAATTATCTTCTTTCTCTCCTTCTTATCACTTCTTTTAGTATTTCTGCTTTTTCTTCTTCGGAGT
>JAFSAH010000002.1 GCA_017441125.1 Clostridia bacterium | reverse complement strand
TCCTCAACTGCCAGTGGCCCGTTGAAGAACTCGATAACTACCTCCCCAACGACGTTAAGAAGTACATTGCTGAAAACAATATCGAATTCTACGTTGTAAACGCTATTGATAAAGCAAGAGAAATCGGTATGGGCAAGAGAACAAATACAATTCTCCAGTCCGCATTCTTCGCTCTCGCTAACATTATGCCTATCGCTGATGCTGTAGATTATATGAAATACATGGCTAAGAAGTCCTACCTCAAGAAGGGCGAAGCTGTTGTTGAAATGAACTACAAAGCTATCGACGCAGGCGTTGACGCTATCGTTAAAGTTGAAGTTCCCGAAGCTTGGAAGAACCTCGAAGTTGACGCTCCCGTAGCTGCTTCCGAAGGCAAACGCGCTGATCTCGTTAAATTCGTAAACGGCATTGTTAACCCCGTTAACAAGATGCAGGGTGATGCTCTCCCCGTATCCGCATTTATTGATCACGTAGACGGTACATTCCCCCAGGGTTCTGCTGCTTACGAAAAACGTGGCGTTGCAGTTGACGTTCCCGAATGGATTCCCGAAAACTGTATTCAGTGTAATAACTGTGCGTTCGTATGCCCCCATGCTACAATCAGACCTTTCCTCCTCGACGAGAAAGAAGTTGCTGCGGCTCCCGCTGAAACAAAGTTCACAGCAAAAACTCTCGGCAAAGGCATGGAAGGCTACAAATATACAATGACAATCTCTCCCCTTGACTGTATGGGTTGCGGCGTTTGTGTAGGCGTATGTCCCACAAAACCCGAAAAGAGAGCTCTCAAAATGGTTCCTCAGGAATCTCAGGCTGCTCAGCAGAAAGTATTCGACTACGCTGTTGCTAACGTAACAAGAAAAGAAACTGCTTTCCCCGCACTCAAAGACAGCCAGTTCAACCAGCCCCTCCTCGAATTCTCCGGTTCCTGCGCAGGTTGTGCTGAAACATCTTATGCAAGACTTATCACACAGCTCTTCGGTGAAAGAATGTACATCTCCAACGCTACAGGTTGTTCTTCTATCTGGGGCGGCTCTGCACCTTCTACACCTTACACCGTAAACAGAGACAGCGGCAAGGGTCCTGCTTGGGCTAACTCCCTCTTTGAAGATAACGCTGAACACGGTCTCGGTATGTACCTCGGTCAGAAGACAATCAGAGAAAAGCTCATGAGAAAAGTATCTGAAATGGCTGAATCCGAAAAGGCTTCCGATTCCTTCAAGGCTGCTGCTAAAGCTTACCTTGATACAGCTGATGACGGCAAAGCAAACGAAGCTGCTACAAAGGTTCTCGTTGAAGAACTCGAAAAGGCTGCAGCTGCAGGTTGTCCTGTTGCTCCCGCTATCCTTGACGAAAAAGACTACCTCTCCAAGAAATCCATCTGGATCTTCGGTGGTGACGGTTGGGCTTACGATATCGGTTTCGGCGGTCTCGACCATGTAATCGCTTCCGGCGAAAACGTAAACATCATGGTATTCGATACAGAAGTTTACTCCAACACAGGTGGTCAGGCTTCCAAGGCTTCTCAGGTAGGTCAGGTTGCACAGTTCGCTGCTGCAGGTAAAGCAATCAGCAAGAAAGACCTTGCACAGATCGCTATGTCCTACGGTTATGTATACGTTGCACAGATCGCTATGGGCGCAGATATGAACCAGACAATCAAAGCTCTCCAGGAAGCTGAAGCTTACAACGGCCCCTCTATCATCATCGGTTACGCACCTTGCGAAATGCACGGTGTTAAGGGCGGTATGATCAACTGTCAATCCGAAATGAAGAAGGCTGTTGAAGCAGGTTACTGGCAGATGTTCAGATATAATCCTGCTCTTAAGGCAGAAGGTAAGAACCCCTTCACAATCGACTCTAAGGAACCCACAGCAAGCTACGTTGACTTTATCAAGTCTGAAACACGTTACAGCCGTCTTGCTCAGCAGTTCCCCGAAAGAGCTGAAGAACTCTTTGCTCAGGCAGAAGCTAACGCAAAAGCTAAGTACCAGAGACTTCTTAAACTCACAGAACTTTATCAGTAATTGGTAAATAAATAATATTTGCGTAACCCCTCTTTTCACGAAAAAGAGGGGTTACGTGTTTGCATAGAAAAATATTGAATTTTTTCTTACCACAAAAAAGACATATTTAACTAAAAAAATACAATATTATTTCTTAATTTTTCCAAAAACACTTGCAAAGTGTGTCGAAATATGTTATAATGTATGTATCAGGCGAAAAATAAAAGAATTTATAAGGGGAATTCCTGTATGAAAGAGAGAAAAAGACGTTTCGGAGACCGATATGATGGCAGAAGACTCAGAAGTCTTATACCTATGAGTTATGTATCGCCGTATATCATGAAAACAAGAGTAACCTCTTCAAACTATATCAGAGATAAATTTGATATTGAAAAAGCCGAAGAGTATATTCGTAAAAAAAGAGAAGAAGGTCTCAAAGGCTTTGGAATGATGCACGTTATCATTGCATCATATATCAGAGTTGTATCTCAACGTCCGGGTATCAACCGTTTTATTGCAGGACAGAGAATTTATGCCCGTAACAGTATAGACGTTATGCTTGTTATCAAGGTTGATATGAGTCTGGATTCTCCCGAAACAGCGATCAAGGTCAGATTCAGTCCTGATGCTACGGCAGAAGATGTCTACAGAGAATTGAATAAAGTTATTGACGATTACAGAAACAATCCTGAAAGCGGTTTTGATGATGCTGCAAAGGCATTGAGCCATATTCCGGGTCTGTTTTTGAAATTTGCTGTTTGGCTTTTGAATTTCCTTGATTATTTTGGTTGCTTACCGAAGTTCTTGGAAAAGGTAAGTCCTTTCCACGGCTCATTCTTCTTAACATCAATGGGATCTCTCGGTATTCCTCCCATATATCATCATCTTTATGATTTCGGAAACGTTCCCGTTTTCCTTTCTTTCGGTGCGGCTGAACGTAAGCCTGAATTGCAGGAAGACGGTTCCGTAAAGGTTAAGCGTTATATTGAATATAATGTTTCTACAGACGAGAGAATTTGTGACGGATATTACTTTGCTTCCGCATTAAAAATGCTCAAAAAGATATTTAAAAATCCATATTGTCTTGATGAACGTCCTGCTGAAATAGTGGAAGATGTAGACTAATTATAATATAAAAAAGTCGGTTCAAAAAATTGAATCGACTTTTTATATACGTTTTATCTTTCAATGAAAGTATCGCACTGTGTATCACTGTTGCATCTGGGATGCTTGCCTGAAATTGAAATATTTTCTGCGCAGCATTCACCGTCGCTGTTATGGGCGCAGTTTTCAACATCACATTCGATCAAGGTTTTATCGCAAGCGTTTTTGGCGATTCCCATCGTGGAATTAGAGGGTGTAAAGCTGTCGCAGCATGTTTCACAGCAAGAACAAGCATCATCTCCGCCAACATGGATATCTCCGAGAGCGCAGCTTGTTTCACAGTTAAAGGTGCAGGTTTTTGCAGTACATTTAATATGTGTCATACTATTTTTTCTCCAGTCTGTCTTGTGGCATAATTAATAAATAATTTAGACGGCAAAATTTTTTATCGTCATTCATATTATTATCAGTTTATTAACAAGTATTATGGGAAAATTTGTCTTTTATGTTTTAGATATGGTTCAAATTTTTTTAACATTTGATATTTTTTTATCTTTTTTATAATTCGTTTAAACTTGCTTCTTATTATTTTTCGTATAGTGACATAAAAAAATCATAGAAACCTACTTTACAGTTTCGAATAAATGTAGTATAATGTATAAGAGAAAATACGACATAATACAACTCAGATGTGATTTGTACACCTTTGAGTGATTTTTGTGTGTAAAGAAGTATATTCAATTACTATCGGAAATAAAAATTATATTTGAAAATATAGAAAGAAAAGGAGAGCCTATGAGCAATAAAATTTATCTTGTTTTGGAAAACGGCGCTGTTTTTGAAGGTAAGAACTTTGGTTCACCTGTCAAGGAAGGTGCTCCTGTTATCGGAGAACTTGTTTTTACAACAGGCGCAACGGGCTATCTCGAAACAATTACAGATCCTAACTTCTGCGGGCAGTTTGTTATTCAGACATTCCCGCTTATTGGAAATTACGGTGTTTTTGACGCTGAAACTATCAGTGAGAAATCTTATTTGAAAGCTTATATAGTAAGAGAATGGTGTAAAGAACCCTCTAATTTCAGATGTGAGGGTGATCTTTCCACCTTTTTATTTAATATGGGCGTTCCCGGGCTTTATGACATTGATACACGTGCTCTTACAAAAATAGTAAGAGACAACGGTGTTATGGCGGCAGCTCTTACTACCGATCCCGATTTTGATATTAAAGCTCTTAAAGAATATAGAATATCTAACCCTGTTTCCTCAGTTGAAAATAACGTAAAATGTGAATATTCTGCAGAAAATGCAAAACACATGGTTGTTCTCTTGAATATGGGGGTTACACGCCATATTGAAGAAGAGCTTAATTCTCTCGGATGCGATGTTGTTTCTGTTCCTTATGATACAAAAGCGGAAGATATTCTTGCTATGAAGCCTGACGGTTTCGTTGTTTCAGACGGTCCGGGAGACCCGAAAGACAATGCAGCTGTAATTGAAGAGATCAAGAAAGTAATTGCTTCTGATATTCCCTTTATGGGAGTCAGCCTCGGACATCAGCTTCTTGCTCTTGCAAACGGTGCTGATACGTATAAACTCAAATACGGTCACAGAGGTGGAAATCAGCCCTCTAAATATCTTGAAACAGGCAGAATTTACGTTACGTCACAGAATCACGGATATGCGGTTTGCGAAAAGACTCTTCCCGAAGGTGTTGAACTCCTTTTCAAAAACATAAACGACGGTTCTTGTGAGGGTCTTAAATATAAGAACGGTTATTCCGTTCAGTTCATTCCGTCTTCAAGCGGCGGTATGAATTCCACATCATTTATGTACGGCGAATTTGTAAAATTGCTCAAAGGAGGTAAGAACTGATGCCATTAGACAGATCTATTAAGAAAACTCTTGTTATCGGTTCAGGTCCTATCGTTATCGGTCAGGCGGCTGAATTTGACTATGCGGGAACTCAGGCTTGCCGAGCTCTCCGTGAAGAAGGTATTGAGGTTGTTCTTGTAAACTCTAACCCTGCTACTATCATGACAGACAATGATATGGCGGACAAGATCTACATTGAACCTCTTACTATTAATGTAATTAAACGTATTATTGAAAAAGAAAAGCCCGACTCCCTTCTTTCCACATTGGGCGGTCAGACAGGCCTTACTCTTTCAATGCAGTTGGCAAAGGAAGGCTTTCTTGCAAAGCATAACGTAAAGCTTCTCGGCGCAGACCCTGAAACTATTGATAAGGCTGAAGACCGTCAGACGTTCAAGGATACAATGATGAAGATCGGTCAGCCCGTTATTCCTTCTTTGGTTGTAACAGACGTTGTTTCTGCCATCGAATTTGCTGATTCAATCGGTTATCCCGTAATTGTTCGTCCCGCATTTACACTTGGCGGTACAGGCGGCGGTATGGCAAATGACAGAGATGAACTCCATGAAATTTGCGAAAACGGTCTCCGTCTTTCACCTATCGGTCAGGTACTTATTGAAAAGTCCGTTGCCGGCTGGAAAGAAATCGAATTTGAAGTTATCCGTGACAGCGTAGGTAATATAATTACAGTCTGCAGCATGGAAAACGTTGACCCCGTAGGCGTTCATACAGGCGACTCCATTGTTGTTGCTCCCGCAGTGACACTTTCAGATAAAGAATATCAGATGCTCCGCACAGCGGCTCTTGATATGGTAACAGAGCTTAAGGTTAACGGCGGATGTAACTGTCAGTTTGCTCTTCATCCCGACAGCTTTGAATATGCGGTTATCGAAGTTAATCCCCGTGTATCACGATCTTCTGCACTTGCTTCCAAAGCAACGGGTTTCCCCATTGCCAAAGTTGCGGCAAAGATTGCTATCGGTTATCAGCTTGACGAAATCCCCAATGCTATCACAGGGAAGACATTTGCTTGTAACGAGCCTGCAATCGACTACCTTGTTGTAAAGCTTCCCAAATGGCCCTTTGATAAATTTGTATACGCAAAGAGAACTCTCGGTACACAGATGAAGGCTACGGGCGAAGTAATGTCCATAGGTACATCCTTTGAGCAGGCTATCATGAAGGCAGTAAGAGGCGCTGAAATATCCCTTACAAGCCTTAATATGCCTAAGCTTAAAGAGCTTTCCGACGAAGAGATCAAGTCCAAGCTTTATAATGTTGACGACGAAAGATTCTTTGTTGTTTACGAAGCGCTTAAGCGTGGCGTTGATATTTCTACCATTTACGATATCACAAAGATTGACGAATGGTTCCTTTGCAAGATGAAGAACCTTTGCAATATGGAAGCTTCTCTTGCTGAAGGTCTTGACAATGAAAAATATATTCAGGCAAAGAAATACGGTTATCCCGATAAGGTAATCGAAGAATTCTGCGGCTGTAAGATTCCCGAAGATATGAAGCTTAAGGCTTCCTACAAAATGGTTGATACCTGCGCAGGCGAATTTGAAGCGCAGACACCTTATTTCTATTCCGTATACGATAAAGAAAACGAAGCTAAATCCTTTATCGAAAAGAGAAACAGCGACAAAAAGACTGTTATGGTATTCGGTGCAGGTCCTATCAGAATCGGTCAGGGTATCGAATTTGACTACGCGTCCGTTCACTGCTGCCGTTCTTTGAAAAAGCTCGGTTATGAAGTTGTAATTGTAAATAACAACCCCGAAACAGTTTCCACAGACTTCGACACCGCGGACAGACTTTATTTTGAACCCCTCACTCCCGAAGACGTTCTCAATATTGTTGAAACAGAAAAGCCCTACGGCGCAGTAGTTGCATTCGGTGGTCAGACAGCTATTAAGCTTACAAAAGCGCTCACGGCAGCAGGTGTAAATATTCTTGGTACACCTCCCGACAGCATTGATGCCGCAGAAGACAGAGAACGTTTTGATGAACTTCTTGAAAGATTCTCCATTAAGCGTCCTCGCGGCGAAACTGTTATGACCGCAGATGAGGCTCTTGCCGTTGCTAAAAGAGTTGGTTATCCCGTTCTTCTCCGTCCCTCTTACGTTTTGGGTGGTCAGAATATGATCATTGCTTTCAACGAAGCAGACGTTAAGGAATACATGAAGATCATTCTTTCTCATAATATTGAAAATCCCGTTCTTATTGATAAATACCTCATGGGTCCCGAGCTTGAAGTTGACGCTGTTTGTGACGGCGAAGAAATTCTCATTCCCGGTATCATGGAGCATATTGAAAGAACAGGTGTTCACTCCGGTGACTCTATTGCGGTATATCCTGCATGGAATGTTTCCGACGAGCTTACAGAAAAGCTTATTACCGCTTCAAAACAGCTTGCTGTTGCCCTCAATACAAAGGGTCTTGTAAATATTCAGTACCTCATTTACGATAACGAAATTTATGTTATCGAGGTTAACCCCCGTTCTTCAAGAACCGTTCCTTACATCTCCAAGGTTACGGGAATTCCTATGGTAGACCTTGCAACAAGATGTATGTTCGGAGAAAAGCTTGCAGATATGGGTTACGGAACAGGACTTTATCCCTCTTCTCCCTATATTGCAGTAAAGGTTCCTATCTTCTCCTTTGAAAAACTCATTGACGTTGATAACCATCTCGGTCCCGAAATGAAGAGTACCGGCGAAGTTTTGGGTATTGCAAGCACTATGGAAGAGGCTCTCTGCAAAGGTCTTATTGCCGCAGGCTACAGAATGAAGAAGAGCGGTGGTGTATTCCTCTCCGTAAGAGACTCCGATAAGAACGAAATCGTTGACGTTGCGAAGAAGTTCTATGATCTCGGCTTCTCACTCTATTCCACAAAGGGTACGGCTGCTGTAATCTCAAAAGTCGGTCTTCCCGTAACACTTGTAAGTAAGATTCACGAATCTTCTGACAGTAATACACTTTCTCTTATTGAAAGCGGCATTATCAATTACGTTGTTTCTACTTCTTCAAAGGGTAGAATTCCCACAAGAGACAGCGTTAAGATACGCAGAAAGACAGTTGAAAGAGGTATTCCTTGTCTTACGTCAATTGACACAGCTCACGCTTTGGCAGACTGTCTCAAGAGCCGTTACTCCGAACAGTCCATTGAACTCGTTGATATCAACGATATGAGATCCGAAAAGGAAAAGCTTAAGTTCTCCAAAATGGCAGGTTGCGGAAACGACTACATTTACTTCAACTGCTTTGAACAGAAGATATACAATCCCGAAGGTCTTGCGGTAAGACTTTCCGACAGAAACTACGGTATCGGCGGCGAAGGCGTTGTTCTTATTTGTCCCTCTGAAGTTGCGGATGCGAAAATGAGAATTTTCAACCGTGACGGCAGCGAAGGCAAAATGGGCGGTAACGCTATCCGTTGTGTATGTAAGTATCTTTACGATCACGGTATGGTCAGCGATAAGACTGTTAAGATCGAAACCCTCAGCGGAATCAAAACCGTAGAGCTTTACGTTCACAGACAGGAAGTTTCCCATGCGAAAGTAAATATGGGAAAAGCTGAACTCGATCCTAAAAATATACCTGTAAAGCTTGACGGTGATAAAATTGTAAACAGAACCGTAAACGTAGGCGGAACTGATTACGATATCACTTGCGTAGGCATCGGAAATCCCCATTGCGTAATCTTTGTGGAAAACGTAGAAACTCTTCCCATAAAGAAGATTGGCTCTGCTTTTGAAGAATGCGGTCTTTTCCCCGAGGGTATCAATGTTGAATTCGTACAGGTTCTCAACCACTCAACAATTAAGATGCGTGTTTGGGAAAGAGGTATCGGAGAAACCTGGTCTTGCGGTACAGGCGCTTGCGCAGCGGCTGTTGCGGCTGTTGAAAATGGCTACAGCGGTAAGAACAAGGATATTACGGTCAAGCTTAAGGGCGGAGACCTTACTGTTAAATATACTGACGAAACAGTTTATATGACAGGTAATGCCGAGCTTATCTTTGACGGCGAAATAATAATATAATTAAAAATCAAATATAAAAAAGTACTCCTGAAGCATCGTGCTTCGGGAGTACTTTTAAATTATTCTTTTTCGTTTCTTTTGGCTATTTCAAATTCGATATAATCTTTCTTGTATGTTTTCAGTTCGCCTAAAACTTCCGTTGCGCCAAGAATGATTCCTATAAGGATTGCCTGCCAATATCCCGTCCCTTTCGATATCCAAACAATAAAAGCGGCAAATGCTGCCTTTATCAGAATATTAAGGATGTATTCAAAAAGATGATTCTTTATATGTGTTTTAAGCAGAAAAGACCGGACTTCATCATCCGAAAACGCTTTTGTGTTTTTCTGATCTTCGTTCAAAATAGAGGCCCCCTTAAATGGTAGATGTAAACTGCTTTATAAATAATGGGCTTTTAATTATTTGGAAAGAGTCTCCAATTTCATATCGCCCTTTTTAACCCAACCGATCTTACGGAAGATTGCGTCAAATGCAAGAGTGAAGAGCGCGGGAAGAACAAAATGCATTACAATTACTTCTACCCATATAACCCAAGTCTCTACCGTTCCTTCCATTGCGGCGAATGCTCCGAACTGTCCTACGAGACCGCTAGTACCCATACCTGCGCCTGAAGGATTATTCGTCATTCCCAAAACTTGAGTGGAGATAGGACCTAAAACGGCAGAAGCCAATGTGGGAGCGAGCCAGATCGTCGGTTTCTTCATAATGTTTCCGAATTGGAGCATTGAAGTTCCTATGCCCTGTGAAAGAAGTCCGCCCCAACCGTTATCTCTGAAGCTTGCAACGGCAAAGCCCACCATCTGACAGCAGCAGCCTACAACGGCAGCACCTGCGGCTATTCCGTTAAGTCCTATTGTAATACATATTGCCGCAGAGCTTATAGGCGCAGTTAATGCAAGGCCTATAAGGACAGAAACCAAAATACCCATTGGAATTGGGTGGAGTTCCGTTGTTGAGTTTATAAAGTTGCCGAAAGCTGTCATAAACTGATTCAAATACGGTCCGACGAAAATACCTATCAAACCGCCTGAAACTATAGTGATAAAAGGTGTGAGGATAATATCTATTTTTGTTTTGCCCGCAAGAATATTTCCGACTTCAGCGCCTACAACGCCTGAAACAAAGGCTCCTACAGGACCGCCGAGAGCGTAACCGATAGCACCTACGGCAATTGTGGAAAAAACTGTCAGAGGCTTCATCTTCAGACCGTATGCTATGGCTCCGCCTATTGCCGCGCCGACAACAGGGGATGATGCTCCGAGAACCGTTGTCAGTTGTGAAAGAATCCCAAGTCCGGGAATTTTAGCAATTTGTCCGATTATAAGTCCTATAATAAGCGTTGAAAAAAGTCCCAAAGCCATATAGGACATAGCATCAACAAAATACCTTTTAAAGAATTTTTTAATAATTTCCATTTGTATTACTTCCTTTTCAGTAAAAACTATAACAGTAATGATACTACTAATTTTAGGCAAAAAAATGACTAAACTGATAAGTTGCTACTTTTGTATAAAAAAGGACGGAATATTGTAATGTTTAATGATAGTATACGCACGGACCTTGCCTCTGAAATCAAAGAATTCAGAAAATTAACTGAAAAAGACGGCTTCTATGACAAAACAACCGAGATAAACGGTATAAAAAGCCGAGAGGTTCGTATTTTAAATTCTTCTGCGGCTGATAAGACAGGGAAGCCTGTGGGAACGTATATCACGGTTGATTTCGGAACTGCTTTTGAGGACGAGGCTGTTTTTGAAACTGCTACCGAGGTCATTGCCGATAAAATAAAAGCGTTGGTTGGAAATAATTTGAACGAGGATGTTTTGCTTGTCGGCTTGGGCAATTCAAAGCTCACTTCCGATGCTATCGGTCCTGAAACCTTAAGCGGAATTATTATAACAAGGCATCTGAAAACACATCTGCCGGAAATATACACGGAATTGCCTCTTCGGGAGCTTTCGGCTTTGACTCCGGGTGTTTTAGGGACGACGGGTATAGAGACCTCGGATATAGTTAAGGCCGTTACAGACAAAATAGAGCCCTCTGCGGTCATTGTTATAGACGCCCTTGCTTCCCGCCGCGCAGAGAGGGTTTGTTCGACGGTTCAGATGAGTGACAGCGGTATTTCTCCCGGCTCAGGTGTTGGAAATCACAGAAAGGAGCTCAGTAAGAAAACCTTGGGAATTCCCGTAATTTCCATAGGAATTCCCACTGTGATCGATACGGCGACATTAGCATACGATACCTTTGAAGCGCTGTGCTCCGCTTTTCAGTCGAAGGCCTTAAAAGAACTTGTTGATGAAGAGGTAATATCTTATAAAGCCGTATGCGACGTTTTAGGTGAGTCTTCTTCAAATATGATAGTCACTCCAAGAGATATAGATGTCCTTGTAAGTAAATCATCAAGGCTTTTGGCTTTTTCTTTAAATAAGGCTCTCCACGGAGATTTGACTTCTGAAGAAATTCAGTCGTTAATAAATTAATACAGTTACTCTTTTGACTTTTTTATAAATATGGGGAAACTTTTTCGTTTGTAAAAAGTTTCCCCATATTTATTTAATCAGTAATTTTTTTAATATGTAATGATAGTAGCAAAAACCACAAGAGTATCTATTCCGATATTTTCAATGCTGTGGCTGCCACCGTTACCTGTTATAATGGAATCTCCAGCATAAAGGACTTTCTCCTCACCATTGTCAGAAACTTTAGCTGTACCGGAAACAATGTAGAAAATTTCATCTTCATTTTCGTGGTTATGTTCTCCGATTGAAGTTCCCGGTTCAAGAGTCAAGGTTGCGCAAAGTCTCACGGGACCGTTGATTTCCTCTTTTTCAAGCGTATGTGTTATTTTTACCGTACCGTTGCCGCCTCTCATGTTTGGGCGTTCTTCTGTTCTCATATCGTTTTTGTACTTGATCATATGTCAGCAACCTTTCTTAAATGTTGTTGATAATTTCTCCTGCGCATAGGAGCTTGTCTTTTTCGTAATATACCGCATATTGTCCCGGAGTTACCGCACGCTGGTTTTCTGCAAATACAGTTCGTATTTTTCCGTCAGAAATTACTGAAACGGCGGTTGCTCCTTTGTGAGCATATCTTATTTTTACATCGGATTCAAAGTTTTCCGTCTTTAGGTCAAGACCCTGAAAAACAAGGTTTTCACATACAAGACCCTGATTGTCCGTAACGTCTTTTCTGCTGAGAATTACACGGTTTTTAGGAATATCAAAGCCCTTTACATAGATCCTTTCGCCCAATGCAATACCTAAATTTTTGCGTTGACCGACGGTGTAATGTATAAGACCTTTGTGGATTCCCACAGCTTTATCCTCATCTTCCATCCAGAATTCGCCTTCGGGAAATTTGCCTACTCTGTTTTCGATAAATCTTGCATAATCTTTATCCGGGATAAAACAAATTTCTTGGCTGTCGGGTTTGTCTGAAAGCGGGATACCGTTTATTGCGGCAGCTTTTCTGTTATCATCCTTTTCCGTTCCGTAAAGAGGGAACAGAACTCTTGAAATTTGTTCTTGAGTCAAGCGGCAGAGCATATAGCTCTGATCTTTATAAGAAGCTTTTTTAATATAATATCTTCCGCTTTCTTCGTCAAAGCCTGTACCCGCGTAGTGTCCCGTAGCAATTTTTTCGGCGCCCAATTTATCTGCGAGATCGCAAAGCGCCTTGAATTTTACTGTTGGGTTACAAACGATGCAGGGATTCGGAGTTTTAGCGTATGAATAAGCGTCGGTAAAATATTTTTTTATCGTTTTATCAAATTTTTCCGTAAGGTCTATTGTATGAAGCTCTATATTCAGACTTTCCGCAACGCGCTTTGCGTCCTGAAGACCTTCTTCTGCATATTCGTGCATAATGCAGTATGCGCCATTAACTTCATAACCGTTATTTTTAAGCAGTGATGCCGCATAAGAACTGTCAACACCACCGCTCATTCCTAAAATTACACTCTTATTCATGTGAACAACTGTCACAGCAACCTGTGCAAGCTTTAAGGTCTATTCCGAAAAGCACGGGGTCAAGACCTTTCTTTGTAAGGTAGTCAGCGATTGCTGTTTTAATAGCCTCTTCTGCAAGAACGGAACAGTGAATTTTTACAGGAGGAAGTCCGTCAAGAGCTTCAACTACTGCTTTGTTTGTTAATTTGATAGCATCTTCCAATGGTTTGCCTTTTATAAGCTCTGTTGCCATTGAAGACGTTGCAACTGCCGCACCGCAACCGTATGTTTTGAATTTGACATCGGTAATTATGTTGTTGTCTATTTTAAGAAATATTTTCATTATATCTCCGCATTTTTCGTTGCCTACTTCACCGACACCGTCAGCATCGGGAATTTCACCGACATTGCGGGGATTTGTGAAATGATCCATTACTTTATCGCTGTACATATATATTTTCCTTTCAAGCGCTGAATTTATTTTCTATTCCAAAGGGGAGACATTTCTCTGAGTCTTTCCGCAATTTTGGGGAGTTCTTCAAGAATATAGTCAACTTCTTCTTCCGTGTTGAATCTGTCAAGGCTGAATCTTATAGATCCGTGAGCCGTTCCGTGATCAAGACCTAACGCAAGAAGAACGTGAGATGGGTCAAGAGAACCGGAAGTACAAGCAGAACCGGAGGAAGCGCAAATTCCTTTGATATCCATCATAAGAAGAATGGATTCTCCTTCGATATATTTAAGGCTGAGATTTGCAATACCGGGCAGTCTTTTGTTTGATTTCGGTGTGTTTTGCTTACATTCGGGGATTTTTTCCATAAGACCGTTGAGAAGCTTATCTCGCAGATACTCAACCTTTGTGCTTTCTTCAGCCATATTTTCCGTTGCAATTCTAATAGCTTCGCCCATGCCGACTATAGCCGCAGTATTTTCAGTACCTGCTCTTCTGCCTTTTTCCTGGCCGCCGCCGTCTATGAGGTTCGGAAGAATGATACCTTTTCTTACATAAAGCGCGCCGATACCTTTAGGTGCGTTGAATTTGTGCGCAGACATTGAAAGCAAATCAATGTTCATTTCTTTTACGTTAACGGGAACATGTCCTATAGCCTGAACAGCATCTGTATGGAACAGAACCTTATGCGCTTTTGCAATTTTTCCGATTTCCGCAATCGGCTCGATAACGCCTGTTTCGTTGTTTGCAAACATTACGGTAATGAGAATCGTATCGGGTCTGATAGCCTTTTTCAATTCTTCAAGATTTATAAAGCCTTCGCTGTCTACGTCAAGGAGCGTTATTTCATAACCATCCTTTTTCAAGGCGTCAAGAGTATGAAGAACTGCGTGATGTTCTATTTTTGTTGAAATAATATGTTTGCCTTTTGAAGCATATTTTTTTGCAACGCCTTTTATAGCCCAGTTATCGGCTTCCGAACCGCCTGCAGTGAAGTAAATTTCTTTACTTTCGCAACCGATAGCGTCTGCTACCTGCTGTCTTGCCTCATTAATCGCTTCTTTAACTTCCTGACCTGCGGAGTGAACACTGCTGGGGTTTCCGTACAAATCGCAGAAATAAGGAATCATTTTATCTAAAACACGTTTATCTACTTTTGTTGTAGCCGCATTATCTGCGTATATTCTCATTTATCTTCATATCCTTTTTTATCAATATAATGCCAAGGGGTAATTCATACCTTTTTGGTAGTAATATTATAACACCGGGAAAGCGAAATGTCAAGAGGAAACGAGGAGATGTTTATATTGTTAGAATTTCTGCCTTTTTCATGCACGTTTTGATACATATTCCGCATACTGCGCCCCTGCCGATATGCTGAAAAGCATTTTTCATATAGTCACTGCATTTTTGCGGATTAAACCCTTCGGCTGTAATCGCGCCTGCAGGACACTCTTTTATGCACAAACCGCAGTTATCGCAGTGGAAAGCCGAAGACGCATCTTTCTTGTTTCCAAGCTGTAAAACTTCGGGACAATTCGTGAAAACCGTTGACAGACGAACAGCCGCGCCGAATTTTTTATGAATGAACAGATTGTTTATCCCCATTTCGCCCAGACCGCAAAGTCCTGCTGCTTTTTTATGTGAGTAAACCCCTGCAAAGGTAGGAACCATTGCCGTTTTTTTATCCTTTTTTTCGTTTACGGACTGTGATGCCGCAATAGGATAAAAATCATATCCGTTGCGTTGGAGGAGCATACCTGTTTTATGTGCCGCATCGTCAAGCAGTCTGTTAACGGTTCGGTAGTGATGGAAATATGTATGAGTTGGCGCGGTTTCAATTTCGGATATAACTCCGTCTGATAGTTTTATAACCATTGACACAACGTATTTATAACCTTTAAAAGGTTCTTCAAGTTCAGTTGCGCCGTAATCAGATACATTGTTATCTAAAAATTGTTTAAGTTCTTCTACTACCATTTTCAGTTACCGAAAGTGAATCCTTCTTTTATGGATGCGCAAATCAGTTCAACACAGTTTTTGCAGTCGTTGATAGACGCCGATTCGGTGGGTGTATGGATATATCTTGTTGCTATTGAGATGCCTCCTGAATAAACACCGCATTTTGTTGTATGGATAGCACCTGCATCTGTTCCGCCGTAGGGGAGAATATCATACTGATATTTGATGCCGTATTTTTCTGCTGTATCAACGAGGAAGTCCACCATATCCTTATGGCAAACAACGCTCTGGTCTTTGATTTTAATTGCAGCGCCTTCTCCGAGCTTCATATTAAGCGCGTCGTTTTTTGGTGTGTCTCCTGTGCCTGTAACGTCTATTGCAATTCCGTAATCGGGATCAATTCCGTATGCCGCAGTTCTTGCGCCTCTTATACCCAGCTCCTCCTGAACAGAGAATACGAAATATATTTCGTTTTTCAGTTCTGTTTTTTCTTCAGAAAGCTTTTTGATAGCTTCTATCTGAATTGCAACTGCGATTCTGTCGTCAAGGAAAGGAGAAACGATTCGTTTATCTTCATCTGCGCCCATTTCAAAAACTTCACCCACAACGGAACCTGCTGTGCCCAAAGGAAGTATTTTTATGGCTTCATCTCTGTTTTTTGCGCCGATATCAACATAAGCCTTACCTATTTCGAGAATTCCTTCTTCAAAATTCATAAGACCGTTTACGCCGTTTGTAAATCTTATCTGTCTGCCGGAAAGTGTTTTGGGATTAAGTCCTCCTAGCGCAGAAACCTTAACGAAGCCTTTTTCATCTATATTGTGCGCGATAACGCCGATTGTATCCGCATGTGCAGAGATCATTACTTTTTTACCGCAACCTTTACCCATAACGGCAATAAGATTTCCCAAAGTATCGAATTTGATATCTTCTTCGGGGATATAAGGAGAAATCATTTCCTTAACACAGCAAAGAAGCTGTTTTTCATTTGCTGAAGGTGAAACAAATTCATTGAGTTTTTTCATTATATTGGTAAATTCCATAATTATAGACCGACCTTTCTTTGCAAATCAAAAGCAATTTTTATCTATTGCTTCACAGAAATTCAGGGCAGATTCCACATCTGCTTCTGAAGCCGCTGAAATTCTTGAATGAAGATATCTTACGGGAACGGAAAGAGTGCAGACCTTTGTTCCTGCCGCAGTTCTTTCAATGTTGCCCGCATCGTTGCCGCCGGAAACGTATGTTTTTAACTGCCATTTTACGTTTTCTTTGTTTGCCGCGTCTGTTACTTTTGCTATAAATTCGGGGTCGTAAACCGTTCTGCTGTCAGCAAAAGAAACCGCAACACCTTCACCGACATGACAAACCTGTCGTGTGTCTTCTACGTTTCCGATATCAGCCGCAGTGGTTCCTTCTACGATTACTGCATAATCGGGCTTGATTCTGTAAGCCGCCGCTTGAGTCCCTCTGCATCCGACTTCCTCCTGAACGGAGAAAGAGAACCACGCGCTGTTTTCCAGCTCGCTCATTATCATTTTAATTAAAACGTAGCATCCGATCCTGTCATCGAGAGCTTTTGCTTTTATAAGATTTCCGAAATCGCCCGCTTCGCTTTTGAAGTATACGCTGTCGGCAATATTTACATATTTACAGGCATCTTCTTTATTTTTTGCCCCGATATCTATGCACATTTCCGATATTTTAGGCACTTTGCTTCTGTTTTCTGACGTTGTCATGTGGATAGGAGTAAGACCTATTACGCCGTCAATAAATTTAGTTTCATTTCCTGCCGTAGCCTTAACGGTAACGGTTTTCCCCGGAGTTACCGCTGCGGTTACACCAATGGAATCGAAATAAAGAAGACCGTCTTCGCTTATTTTTTTAACGTAATAACCTGTTTCATCAGTATGGGCGTCATACATTATAGTGAAATCGGGAGTTTTTTTTCCTTCTTTATACGCAATCAAATTTCCGAGATTATCCGTGATGATTTCCTTGCAGTAGGGTGAAATTATTTCTTTTATGTATTCTCTTACATCTGCTTCGTCGCCGCTGAGGCCGTTTTTCATGCAGAGATTTTTTAAAAGCTCATTCATTATTTCACATCCTCCTTCAAGTAAGTTTCAATATATGCCGCAACAATATCTGCCGCACTTTCCACGTCTGAAAGGTCTGCAACCTCTACGGGCGTATGCATATTTCTGATAGGCACGGATATCAGCGTGGTTTTAACGCCGCAACGCATTATCTGTACCATGTCCGCATCTGTACCCAGGTTTACACCCTCAGCCCAAAGCTGATACGGAAGATTTTTATTATCTGCGGCTTTTTTAATCTTATTTGTAAGTTGTTTGTCGAATATTGTGGAATACTCGATTACAGCGCCTTTGCCCAACTCTGCGCTATCTGAAACTCCCGGTTGTTTTGCAAAAGTAACGTCAAGAATGATAGCCTCATCGGGGTTAATATTGTAAGTTCCTACGCGTGCGCCTCTTGATCCGACTTCTTCTTGGGATGCAAATAATACGGCAATACATACATCAAGTTCGTTGTGCTTAATTGCCATTTTCAGCTTTTTGAGGGCTGTAAGGATCGCATATACGCAGAGCTTATTGTCAAGAGCCTTTGATGCAACTCTGTTATTTAGCAATTCCGTAATTGGAGCCTGAATATATATTCTGTCAGAGGGGCGAACCTTCTGTTTCACAATCTCTGCAGGAAGTCCCGTATCTACAAAGAGCTCTTTGTATTCGGGAATATTATTTGCGGTTCCCGGTTTGAGAAGATGTGGGGGAGTGTTGCAGAAAATAACGGGGAGAAGTTCATAGCCGTCCTCATTGTCTGCCTTTATTTTCAGAAGACCTTCCGATGAAAGGAGTGTTCTTCTGTCTGTTCCGCCGATATTAAGAACTCTTAAAAAGCCGTTTTCTTCAATATTCGTAACTATCAAAGACAGTTCATCCTGATGCGCTGAAAGCATTACAACAGGTTTTGATCTGTCGCCTATGTAAGCAATAACATTGTTGAGTCTGTCTATTTCAATATTTTCTTTATCTGTGAATTCCAAAAGCTTTTCAGTCATTTTTTCGGCAAAAGCTCTTTCATTTCCACATTCGGATTCTATTTTGAGGACTTCCGAAAGGTCTTTAAATGAAGCTGTCATTTTTATTCCTCCTCTTTAAAACCGTTAACCGTATCTTTATAGAATTTTCCTTTAACTTCAAAATTGGGGAACATATCAAAGCTTGCGCTTGCAGGGGAGAAGTAAACGATGTCTCCTTCTTTTGCCGCATTTCTTGCCGCATAAATTGCAGACTTGAAATCTTCGGCTTCTTCAACCGTCAGTTCATTAGGGTCATAATCCTTGCAGTTAAGTAATGCGTTTTTGATTTTATCCTTTGTTGCACCGCAAAGAACCATATGCTTTACGTGCTTTACCAAATACGGAGCCAAGGGCGAGTAATCGAGGTTTTTATCGTATCCGCCTGCAATGATAATGATTTTTTGAGTTTGCGCTTTAAGTCCCGCAATCGTTCTTGTTGGCGTTGTTGCGATACTGTCGTTGTAATAACGAACACCTTTAAATTCTCTTACGAATTCCATTCTGTGTTCAACGCCGCCGAATTCTTTTGCGATTTTCTTAATGGTTTCGTTTTCAACTAAACCGCTTACCGCAGCCGCTGCAGTCATATAATTTTGAATATTGTGGTCACCGGGGAGTTTGATATCGTTTTTATTCATTATAACGGATCTGACTCCGCTCACAGTTGAAATAATGTCTCCGTTTTCTGCAAGATAAACTCCGTTTTCCGTTTCTCCTTTGAATGAGAAAAATCTTATTTCGCCGCGTGCTTCTTTTGCGCAGGACAATGATAGAGCATCGTCTTTGTTGACAACAAGAATTCCTGTTTCATTTTGGTATTTAAAGATGTTTTTCTTTGCTTCAATATATTCATCCATTGATGTGTGCCAATCCAAGTGGTTTGGAGTGATGTTTGTAACAATGGAGATATTTCCGCTTTGAGTCATGTCGTTAAGCTGGAATGAGGAAAGCTCAACTACCGCGAAATCCTCTTTTTTAATGCTTTCAATATCAGGCAGAAGAGGTTTTCCTATATTACCGCCCAAATGGCAGGTATAATCCTGCGCTTTAAGAAAATTATAAATAAGAGTTGTTGTTGTGGTTTTTCCTTCGCTTCCCGTAACCGCAATTATTTTGCAAGGGCAAAGTCTGAAAAACAGTTCCATTTCGGAAATAAGCTCGCAGCCTTTTTTAACTGCTTCAATTAATTCAGGCTTATCGTTTCTCATCCCGGGTGTTTTAAAAACTATTTCACCGTCAATATTTTCAAGATATTTTTCACCTGTAATAAAGTTAACTTTATCGAAAAGCTCAATGGCTTTCGCCCCTAATTCCTCAACGGATTTTTTGTCTCTTACAGTTATTTTTGCGCCTTTTTCGAGAAGTAATCTCACGAGAGGACGGTGACTGACGCCGAAACCAATTACCGTTATGTTTTTATTTGCTGCTTCGTTTATGGAGTTTATCATAGTAATGCAGTCCTTTCAGTTTAAAGCTTTCCTTATCAGTATATGGTTTTGACTATGGTAAGTATCATGGGTTTGCGTTTTGTTTGCTCGTAAACATATTTTGTTAAAGCGTCCTTAAGAGCCATTTTCGCGCCGTATTCCCAATCTGTGGAATGAGAACGTGTTGCCTCTCTTATAACGGTTTCTTCTGTAATTTGTTTGAGCGCGGAATGAAGCTCTTCATTTTCTTTTGTGTAGACGAAGCCTCTTGAAATTATCTCAGGTTCTGTGGTTAAATATCTTGATTCGTCGTCTACGATTGCAACCGCAATAATAAGACCGTCTTGAGAAAGATGCATTCTGTCTCGGAGAACGATGTTTCCGACATCTCCGACACCGAGACCGTCAATCAAAACTCTACCTGAAGGTACTGTTCCGACTATTTCAATTTTTTCATCAGTAAGTTCAATAATATTACCAATATCCGCGACAATAATGTTATTTTCAGGGATACCCATTGATTGCGCAAGTCGAGCGTGTTTTTTAAGGTGACGGTATTCACCGTGAACAGGAATGAAATATTTTGGTTTCGTCAAAGCAAAAATCTGTTTCAATTCTTCTTGGCAAGCGTGGCCCGATACGTGAACTTCCGAAATTGCATCGTTTACAACTTCAGCCCCTGAACGGAACAGCTCGTTGACAACTTTATTTACCATTTTTTCGTTGCCGGGAATTGCCGTTGCAGAGATTATAACAAGGTCGTGGTTATTTATTTCAACGACTTTATGGTCAGAATATGCCATTCTG
>JAFSAH010000016.1 GCA_017441125.1 Clostridia bacterium | reverse complement strand
TTCCGAAAACGAAACGGACAAAGCTAAAGCACAGATCGAAAAGCTTAACGCTAAAAAAGCTCCTCTTGAAGTAAATGTTAAGGAAATCGCTTCCAACATAGAGGCAGAGCAGAAAAAACTTGATGCTCTCCGTGAAAAATACGCGTCCGATCCCGAATTTGCAAAATATGAAGCAATGCGCGATGACGGTATCGACCTTGCCCGTCTTAAATACAACGAAATGCGCCTTCTCCGCAGAGATCTTCAGATTATTTTCCAGGACCCCTATTCAAGCTTGAACCCCAGATTTACTATCGGTCAGATTATCGAAGAAGGTCTTCTTACACATAAGTTCTTCCATCCCGGTTCACCCAAAATGCGTGAACACGTTGTAAACACAATGGTAGAATGTGGTTTGCAGGAATATATGCTCCACCGTTATCCCCACCAGTTCTCAGGCGGACAGAGACAGCGTATTTCCATTGCACGTGCTCTTGCGGTAAGACCCAAGTTTATCGTTTGCGACGAATGTGTTTCGGCTCTTGACGTTTCCATTCAGTCACAGATCATCAACCTGCTTCAGGAGCTTAAAGCAAAAGAAAACCTCACATATATGTTCATTTCCCATGACCTTTCCGTTGTACGTTATATTTCTGACAGAATCTGCGTAATGTACCTCGGTAACGTGGTTGAACTTGCTGACGCGGCTGAACTTTTTGAAGATCCCCGTCATCCTTATACAGTTGCACTTCTTTCTTCTATCCCCACAACGGATATGGAAAGCCTTAACAAGGAAAGAATTATCCTTGAAGGTAACATTCCCAGCCCAATCAAGCCTCCTTCCGGTTGTAAGTTCCACACGAGATGTTACATGGCTTGCGAAAAATGTAAGCGTGTACCTCCGCCACTTACAGAAATTGAACCCGGTCACTTTGTGGCTTGCCACTTTATGGACAAAAAGATTGACGCTGACGGTAATTACCTCTTTGAGCTTCCCGATATGGAAAAGAAGTCCACAAGAGGTCAGGCGTAAGCTATGATTTGGAGAAGACTTAAAAAAGCCGATCCCAAAAAGGAAAAAGAATTTAAGGAAAATCTTGAAAAGGAAAATGTTGGCGTAAAAGACTTTGTAGCGTTGCTTACATCTGCGTTTTTCGTGCTGATACTTCCTTGTATCCTCATTTTAGGCGGAATCGGACTGTTACTCATGTGGCTCTTCGGAGCAATTTAATAAAAAAATAAAAAGTTGACAGCCGAGGCGGAAAAAATTCCGTTTCGGCTGTTTGCAAATATGAAAATAAGTCTTTTTTAAGTAATTTAGAAAAAAGTTGATATGTTGAACGTAAATTTCCATAAGTTTATTGTAATATGAAAATAAAAGGAGAGGTTTTATGAAAAAGAGAAATTGGAAAAAAATCCTCACAGTTGTCATTATCATTGGCAGTAGCTTCGCCATATTGGGCGGGCTGACGTGTCTTGGAATAAATATTTATGTTCGGAATTTAGTTTCGGAACGCATTTTAACAGTTGACGAGGCTTCAAAGCTTGAGGCGGACTGTATTCTCGTTTTGGGTAGCGGTATTAAACTTGACGGAACTCCCGGAAAAGTCCTGACGGACAGGCTCGATAAAAGTCTCGCTCTTTACGAAAACGGCGCGGCTCCCAAGCTGCTCATGTCGGGCGACCACGGCAGGACTAATTACGACGAAGTTAACGCCATGAAAAACTACGCAATGGAGCGCGGTGTTCCTTCCGAAGATGTTTTTATGGACCATGCGGGTTTTTCTACTTATGAAAGTATGTACCGTGCGGCGGCGATTTTTGAGGTGGAAAAGACCGTTATTGTCACGCAAAAATATCACCTTTATCGTTCTATTTACAATGCTCTCAGCATGGGCATCGACGCTTACGGCGTGGCTTCCGATCTGGAGAGTTACAAAGGCAGTTTTTCCCGTGAGATAAGGGAATTTCTCGCTATTGCAAAAGATTTCGTCTATTGCATTTTTCAACCTAAGCCCACATATCTCGGTGAAGTGATTCCAGTCAGTGGAAACGGCGACCTGACTAATGGGTAGGATTTAAAATATGGTATTTTTATTGGAAAACCTTATTTTAGCGGAAAAATAAGGTTTTCCAAACCTTTCCAACAAAACCGAATGGTTGGATAAGGAAAATTTGATTTGATTTTGATACAGTTGTCAGCAGTAGAAGTCGGGAAAATTTCTTTGATTTATGTTATAATGTTACTGCGAGGAGGGAAGGAAATGGATTGGATTTCAGGGATTCAAAATGCGATAAATTACATTGAGGCAAATCTGACGGAAGAGTTGGATTACGGAGAGATTTCGAAGAAGAGTTTTTCCTCTGAATTCCATTTTCAGAGGGTCTTCAGCTTGCTCAGCGGTTACACTTTAGGCGAATATATCAGAAACCGTCGTTTGACATTGGCGGGTGCAGAGTTGAGCAGGGGAGATTCTAAAGTTATTGACGTAGCCTTGAAATACGGCTATGAAAATCCCGATAGTTTTGCGAGAGCCTTTTTAAAATTCCATGGTATCTTGCCTTCGGCGGCACGCGAATCGGGGGCTAAGCTCCGTTCTTTTGCTCGACTTAACATTAAAATTTCTTTGGAAGGCGGTAACATTATGGATTACAGAATTGAAAATAAGCCTGAAATGATCTTGACCGGTTACAAAAGACGGTTTACAGGGGTTCCTTTCGGTGAAGGACGTTATAAACAGGAACATAGCTTTGCTGTAACTACAAGAGCTACTCAGTATTTTTGTAGCGGAATAATGCTTGACGGTAAAAATCATTACAGTATAGTGAAAAATATTGATGATGACGGATATGACTATTATCTCGCTTGGCAACTGGATGATGAAGCGAGAGCTGACCTTAAAAATTCTGAGGTTATGGGAATAGAAAATGTTATGGAGTTATTTTCACTTGAAGAGATAATTATTCCCGCTGCAACTTACGTGATCTTTAGAACGGAAGTCATGCGAAAGCCCGTAAAAGCCTATTCTGATTTAAGAACTCAGATCGTTTCCGAGTTCCTTCCGGGTTCGGGATACAAATTTGCGGATGCCCCGGAAGTTGATTTTATCCATTGGCAGCCTCTTAATGAAAATCATGATAGATATATTGAAATTTGGATGCCTGTGGAAAAGGACTGAATTGTTATTTTTATGAATATACCCTCGATGCGACACCGCATCGAGGGTATATTTTATTCGATTACAAAGTGCTTCGGTACGCCGTGGGTCTTGGGAATGTCAATGTCACCTTCAATAAGCGGTGCAATCAGATGAAGTAGTTCGTCTGTGACGTTGTTTGCTTTTTCGTTTATATATTTTTTATCTACGTGTTTTACTTTATTTGCTACCGCTGTCACGGGAATAGCCTCGATTTTTACTTTATATTCGGTTAAACTTGTGCGTTTAAAAATGGGGAGTACGCCGCTTTCTCCGTTAATTGCTATGGAAACCGCTTCTTTTCCGATATTTATCGCTTCGTCAATATCGCATTTGGAAAGGAGATGCCCCGAACAACGCTGGGGTAAGCTCAATTCTATGGAACGAACCTTGCAACCAATCTGCTTGCGTACATAGTTTTCCAGAATTTTCCCCGTACCTGCCAGATATTTGTGCCCGAAGTTATCCACAACCCCACTTTGGGTTCCGTCTCCCACATAACGCCCGTTTTCATCTTTTATGCCTTCCGAAACTGCTACTACGATGTTTGGTTTGTGTTTTTGTAATTCGCGAATATCGTCAATGAAGCAATCATAGTTAAACGGAGTCTCGGGCAAATACACAAAATCTGCTGTTTGTTGACCGTAGAGTCTGGGAATGACCGAAGACGCCGTCAACCAACCTGCGTCTCTGCCCATAATTTCAACGATTGTTACCGCAGGCACCGTGTAAACAGCGCAGTCCATTGCAATTTCTGAAACTGTCGTAGCCACATATTTTGCCGCAGAACCGAAGCCGGGAGTGTGGTCGGTTCCCACAAGGTCGTTATCTATGGTTTTGGGAACGCCGATCATGCGAATTTCATAGTCGGCTATTTGCGAATACTCGGAAAGCTTCGCCACCGTATCCATTGAATCGTTACCGCCAATCATAAAAACATATCTGATATCGTATTTTTTTAAGACGTCAAATATTTTTTCATAGGTTTCTTTCTCGTCGACAGACGGCAATTTATGTCTGCATGAACCCAACGCCGCAGCAGGAGTACATTCCAGGTTATAGAAATCATCTTCTGTGTGCAGAATTTTTCGCATATCAACGATGTTTTCGCTCAATATACCGTCTATTCCGTTTTTGGAGCCGTATATCTCTTTGATTTCCGAGTGCTTCAGCGCTTCTTTGACTACACCTGAAAGAGTTGCGTTTATTGCAGCCGTGGGACCGCCCGACTGACCGATTATTGCATTTCCTGTAAGCTTTTCACTGACCATTTATTGAAACTCCTTATTTGGTTTTTCTGTTTTTAATTTTATAAACGGTGTAGGCTGTTATAATAACCAGAACCAAAAGCGAAAGAAGTATCCAGCCCACAACGCCGAGCTCGTTCATGAGTTTGTCAATCAGCGGCAAATTGTCTCCCAAAATAAATCCAATTACCGAATAACAAAAGCTTCCGAGAAGTCCGACTGCAATCAGAATTGCGTAAACTTTTTTTCTGCAAACTTTTGTCAGCCCGAAAGCGATGACCGTTACTACCTGCATAGTTGGCACGAATCTGAGAAAGAAAAATGATATTCCACCGTATTTTGCAAGTTTTTCTTGCGCAGTGTCAAGATTTTTCCCCTCAATCATTTCCTGAATAAATTTAAGCCGTTTGACCTTGTCCCCTAAAAACAGACACAGTTCATACAGCGCGCAAGAACCGACCATTGCTCCCAACGCATACGCAATAAACATTTGCAATCCGAGAATAATATCGGAACTTGAAATTATTCCTATCGCCACAAGGAGCGTGTCCGAGGGTACGGGCGGGAAAAAATACTGTAAGACCGCCATGAAAAACATGATAATGCAGACGATTATCGGGTGAATGGTGTCTATGAGTTCGGTTATGTTGTTTAATGTTTGTTCCATCTGTTGCACTTCTCCAATCTTTCTTCGGCAGTGCAGAGTTCAATAGTGTTTTCGTTTTTCATAAAGATGTCGCAGGGGAAACCGTCGCAGTTTCCGCAGTGAGCAATGCCATGTTTTTTGATGCATTTTTTAATTTCACATTGGCCCAACGGCAGGGGATTTTCGCCCGGCAGACCGTTACAGCCATTGCAAGTCTTACCGAATTTCTCGCAGTTGCTTTCTGAACAAACTATACCGCAGGAAGACTCAATGGGCTCAAAAATTCTGCCCTCACGGGGTTTGAAGTTCTTGTCGGGACGGGCTTTTACATGGTAAATGGGCTGACCGAGTTCTGTGAATCTGATTTCATATTCTGTCATTGAGGGATTGAAAATTCCGCTGTTGTGGAGGTCTTCCGTATAGTCGAAAGTTTCGTAACCGTTTGTCTGAAGTTCTTCAACTGTGAAATCAAAAAGGAGCTTGTTGTCTGTTTTTACCGCAAGAATTCCGTCAGACTTAAGTATTCTTCTGTATTTTTCCAAAAATCTGCGGCTGGTAAGACGTCTTTTTGCGTCTCTTCTCTTTGGCCATGGGTCTGAAAAGTTAAGATAGAGCACGTCAACGCAATCGGAAGGACAGATCTTATCCAAAGTTTCAGCGTCACCCAAAATAAATTTCAGGTTTTCCGAACCTGCCTCGGCAGCTTTTTCGGCGGCAATTACCATAACGTCGGGAACTTTTTCCAACGCAAAATAGTCGCAATCGAACTGTGCCGCAGTTTCAACCGCAAACTTTCCTTTTCCGCAACCGATTTCCAGGTGAAGAGGCTTTGTTCCGACGGTGATTTCTTCAGTTATGTACTCCGCACATCTTTCCAGACGTGGAGTTGTATTTTTCTTTTTTCTTGCTCTCATGATAGTTTGTCCTTTATAAATAAAATTATTATAAATGCAAAATGCAGAACGCAGAATGCAAAATTGAGGTTGATTTCCTAACGGAAATCTTTTATTAAAAATAATTAAAGTTTTTTATAATCTCAAACCGGTTTTGTTGGAAGGGGTTCGGGGAAACCTTATTTTTTCGTGAAAATAAGGTTCCCCCGAAAAAGCTCCATTATATATACTTAAAATAAACCAAAAGCACTGCAACGTCGGCGGGGCTGACGCCTGAAATTCTGCCTGCTTGTCCGATATTTTCGGGCTTCTGCTTGTTCAGCTTCTGAATCGCTTCAAGGCGTAACCCTTTTATCTCGTTGTAGTCAAAACCACGGGGTAAACGCTTCACTTCAAGCTTTTTGAATTGCTCCACTTGCTGTAACTGCTTGTGAATGTACCCCTCGTATTTTACTAAAATTTCAGCCTCTTCCGTCACGCTGTACGGCAATTCGGGCCTGTTCGTGTCTACCGTGGCTAAATCCTCGTAGGAAATTTCGGGACGACGGAGAAGCGCCGCCAACGACGCGCCCTCTTTCGGAGACGTTGTTCCGCATTTTGCCATGACCCGGTTCAATTCTTCGCTTGGCGGAACGTGGGTGGAGTTAAGACGCTTGACTTCTTTCTTTATTTTCTCCTGTTTTTCCAAAAATCTTGCATATCTTTCCTCGGAAATAAGTCCCAATTCGTAACCGATGGGGGTAAGACGTGCGTCCGCATTGTCTTGACGGAGCAAAAGCCGGTATTCTGAGCGCGAAGTCATCATTCTGTAAGGTTCGGGCGTTCCCTTGATTACAAGGTCGTCGATGAGCGTACCTATATAAGAGGTACTTCTGTCAAGCTCAAGAGGCTCTTTGCCGAGAATTTTTTGCGCCGCATTTATGCCTGCAATAAGCCCTTGCGCTGCCGCTTCTTCGTAACCCGACGTTCCGTTGAACTGCCCTGCACCGTAAAGCCCCGAAATCTCCTTGAATTCGAGGGTGTGGCGGAGCTGTGTCGGGTCAATGCAGTCATATTCGATCGCGTAACCGATTCTCATTATTTCCGCATTTTCAAAACCTTTGAGTGAGTGTATCATCTCTATCTGAACGTCTTCGGGCAGAGATGAGGACATTCCTTGCAAATACATCTCTTCCGTGTCTTTACCCATAGGTTCAAGGAAGAGCTGATGCCTTTCCTTGTCCGCAAAACGAACTATTTTATCTTCGATACTCGGACAGTATCTCGGACCAACACCGTGAATGTCTCCCGAATACAGGGGTGAACGGTGGAGATTATTTTTGATTATCTGATGCGTTTTTTCGTTTGTATATAAAAGCCAACAAGGCTCCGTGTTTTCACCGATATACTTGTCCTCGTTTTCAAAGGAACAAGGCGTAATTTTTTCGTCGCCGTATTGCGGTTCAAGCTGTGTAAGGTCCACGGAACGACGGTTGATTCGCGAGGGTGTACCCGTTTTGAATCTCAAAATGCTTATGCCTATATCTTCGAGGCATTTCGTCAGCGACATTGCCGCAAACATGCCGTCGGGTCCACCGGAATATGAAACCGGGCCGACGATAATTCGACCTTGTAAGTACGTACCACTGCAAATTATAGCGGCTTTTACTTTGAATTCAGCCCCTAAATGTGTGATTACAGAGGAAACCTTTCCGTCGGTAAGACGAATTTCCGTGATTTCCGCTTGTTTGAGGGTCAGATTCTCTTGCTTTTCAAGGGTCTGCTTCATGATTTTCTGATATTCTCGTCTGTCCGCCTGAATTCGGAGAGAATGAACCGCAGGTCCTTTACCTCTGTTGAGCATTCTGTTTTGCAGGAAAATTCTGTCTGCCGCCTTGCCCATTTCGCCGCCGAGAGCGTCAATTTCGCGCACCAAATGTCCCTTCGCGGTTCCGCCGATTGAAGGGTTGCAAGGCATATTGCCCACAGCGTCCATATTTATTGTAAAAAGAATAACTTTAAGTCCAAGCCTTGCCGCAGAAAGAGCCGCCTCAATTCCTGCATGACCTGCGCCGATTACGGCAATATCAAAAGTGTTCAAAACGTTTAACCCTCAGTTTCAAATTTCATTTATAAGACAGACCGCTTCGGCTTTCATGCCTTCGCCGCTGCCCGTAAAGCCTAATTTTTCTTCGGTTTTGCCCTTGACGTTTATTTGAGTTTCTTTTATTCCAAGGGCTTCCGCCATGTTTTTTATCATCTGCGGAATATAAGACGCAAGTTTCGGTTGCTGGGCAACAATGGTTGAATCTATGTTTATTATTTCAAAGCCTGCGTTTTTCAGCAACTTTGCCGTTTCTTCAAGTAAAAAAATGCTTGAAACTCCGCGGTATTTTTCATCATTGTCGGGAAAGTGGTATCCAATGTCTCTCAAAGCCGCCGCGCCTAAAATCGCGTCAATTACGGCGTGAACGAGAACGTCCGCATCGGAGTGTCCCAAAAGCCCCTTTTCGTAGGGGATTTCAACTCCGCCTAAAATAAGTTTTCTGTTTTCCACCAATTTGTGGACATCGTAGCCGTAACCGATTCTCATAAAAAACTCCGTTTTTTAAATTCAGAATGCAGAACGCAAAATGCAAAATGGATCGTCCTTTTTGTTCTGAAGGCTTCCGCATTCACGATTGTAATATACTCTTATTTTTTTGTACTTTTAATTTTTTTCTGTGTTGACTTACATATGGCTGTTAAAATGCCGATAATCTCGTTTAAATCTTGTTGTAAGCTGACAAACTCTGATTCTGTTATGTATTCAGTTTTATACAAGAGTTTCAGCCAGTAACTCGTTTCGTTGGCTTCCTTTAAGGAAATACTCATTTTGGAGTAAAAATCCGCTAAAGTTTGTGCTTTTTCTGCCTCGTGAACATTTGCTCCAATACTCGTTCCGCTTCGTAAAATTTGACGGGATAATATAGGCTCTCTTTTTGTGTCATAAACATATTTATATAGGTTTACTATCCGAACCGCGAAATCAAAAGTTTTATTTAAAATCAAATTATCGTTTTTCATAAAATATTCCCGAACCTCTGAATATTGCATTTACAATTTTGCATTTTGCATTCTTTTGCAACGCAAAAACGGCAACGCAATATTGCGTCGCCGTTATATACATTAGTCGTTTGTGTAAGGAAGAAGAGCGATTTCTCTTGCTTTCTTAATAGCAGCAGTAACTTCTCTCTGGTGCATAGCACAAGTGCTTGTTACACGGCGGGGGAGGATCTTACCTCTTTCGCTGAGGAATTTACGAAGTTTGCCTGCATCTTTGTAGTCGATAACCGCATTTTTGTCTGCGCAGAACTGGCAAACTCTTTTCTTGGGTCTTCTTTTACCGTTGAAGCTGTTATCTCTAACAAATTCCTTGTTTTCTTTAGGCTGCTGTACTTCTTTATTTTCCATGATAGTTTCTCCTTTCGTAATTTAGGTTTTAGAAAGGCAATTCACCCTCAATGTCTTTGATGTCAGCGAAAAATTCGTTGTCAAGGGCATTGCTGTAAGCGTCGCTTTCTTTTTTCGGTTCGTCCGCATTGTCAAAGCTTCTTGAACTGCTTGATTTGGATTCACCGAACTGTACTTCATCAACCATAATGTTGGGGGATCGGTGCTCCACGCCGTTTTTGTCTGTCCAGGTATCTATCTGAACACTGCCGAAAACGATGATGGGAGAACCTTTTTTGAAGTACTTGGAAACGAATTCCGCTTGACTTCTGAAAGCTACACAGCTGAAGAAATCAGCCTGGGGTTCACCCTGTCTTGTAAATCTGCGATTTACAGCGATACTGAATCTGATATTGGGAATATTTGACTGAGACATTCTGAGTTCAGGGTCTGCCGTAAGTCTACCCATAAGTATGATTTTGTTAATGTTCATAATTCGTTTCCTCCAATCTTTTGATTTTTTTGCGTTTAATTATTTTTTAACAACGATAGAACGCAAAACACCTTCAGTGATATGATAGATACGGTTAAGTTCTTTGGGAAGATCTGCAGAACCGTCGAAGTTAACTACAACGTAGTATCCTTCTGTTTCGTAGTTTACAGCATAAGCGAGTCTTCTTTTGCCCCAAACGTCAACGCTTGTTATAACGCCGCCGTTTTCTGCAATGACACCCTTAAACTTTTCTGTAGCTGCTTCGAGAGCCGCATCATCAGCGTAAGTTTTTGTGCTGAGAACGAAAACTGTTTCATATTTGTTGGTCATTACGAATACACCTCCTTTTGGACTTTGGGGAACCGTTCGGATCGGCAACCGTTTGCTGCCGCGCGTACACCTCTGCACGCAAGCTCCCAAGGAAATGCTCTGAGAATCTATCTGTATAGACTCAAAACATAAGCCATAATATTATAATATAACTCCCCTATATTGTCAATAGCAAGAAATAAAAAGTCGGATTTTTGTTAAAATTTGCCGCGCTTTTGCGGAAATTTGCGCCATTGGCGACTTAGGGATTGTCGTATAATCTTTTTTTATGTTTAACAATCCCTCCGTCATTTTCTTGCGAAATACCACCTCCCTTTACACAAGGGAGGCGTTTTTTTGTTTTTACCCCGTCCCCCACACCGGTTTTTTGAAGCGGTGCATTTTTTATTCTTATTTATAAATAGGTATATTGACAATTAAATAAAAAAATGTTATAATATATTTGCGACATAAATTACATAGTAATATGCACCAAATCAGGGAAAACTCTTGTTGAAAGATGTTTTCTCTCCAAACATTATATCCTGTTTTTGGTGTATATGTAATTGTGTCGCAGCAATCGAGGGAAACACATTTTTCCGTGCGTCCTTCGGGGCGCATTTTTTGTTTTATTTATAAATTAGTATATTGACAAGTAAATAAAAAAATGTTATAATGTAACTACCACACAAAACATCGTATATAATTTTATCCCTATGGGAAACTACCTTGGTAGAAGGTGTTTCTCTTAATATCTATATATCCATAGGGAATATGATACGATTTGTGTGGTAACAATCGAGGGATTCACTTTTTACAATGCGTCCTTCGGGGCGCATTTTTTATTATAAAAGGGGGTTTTTAAATTATGGAAAAAGAGAAAATCATATTCTCAACGCATTTCCGTGACTCCGATGCGGTTCCGCGCAATATTTGTTTAATTGCTTC
>JAFSAH010000015.1 GCA_017441125.1 Clostridia bacterium | reverse complement strand
ATGCTCGCAGGTCAGGATCCTGTTGAAGCAGTTCATGTTCTTAAAGATTACATCGTGCATACACACGCAAAAGACGGTATCAAAACAGGTCCCACATCTTATCTTGAAACACCTCTCGGACAGGGCGGCGTTCCCTATGTTGAATACCTTTCAGCTTTGAAAGAAGTAGGCTATGACGGCTTCCTTACAATCGAAAGAGAATGTGGCGATACTCCTTACGACGATATCAAATTGGCGTACGATTTCCTTACGGAAATTCTTAAAAAGATATAAAAATACAAAACGGTAGCTATGTGAAAGAGGTAAAAAAATGCTTTCAGATATAGAAATAGCAAAACAAGCTAAAATGCTTCCCATTAAAGAGGTTGCTGAAAAGGCGGGCTTCAATGAAGAAGAACTCGTATATTACGGTAAATACAAGGCAAAAATTGACGACAGTGCTTACGGTAAATCCAAGAAAAACGGTAAACTCGTACTCGTTACCGCAATTAACCCCACACCTGCAGGCGAAGGCAAAACGACTACAACTGTAGGTCTCGGTCAGGCGTTCTATCAGTTGGGTGTAAACTCCGCAATCGCACTCAGAGAACCTTCCCTCGGTCCCGTTTTCGGACTTAAGGGCGGTGCTGCAGGCGGCGGATATTCCCAGGTAGTTCCCATGCAGGATATAAATCTCCATTTCACCGGAGACCTTCATGCAATGACAGCCGCAAACAATCTCCTTTGCGCGATGATAGATAACCACATTTATCAGGGCAACGCACAGAACATCGACCCGAAACAGATTATATTCAAGAGATGTCTCGATATGAACGACAGAGCTTTGAGAAACGTGGTCGTTGGCCTCGGTAAAGTTACTGACGGTACTGTTCGTCCCGACGGCTTCCAGATAACCGTTGCAAGTGAAGTTATGGCGATCCTTTGTCTCGCAAAAGATATTTTCGATTTGAAAGAACGTCTCGGAAATATCCACATTGCATACAGATACGACAAAACTCCCGTTTTTGCAAAAGACATCAAGGCTCACGGCGCAATGACAGCACTTTTGAAAGAAGCTATTCAGCCTAACCTTGTTCAGACTTTGGAAAATTCCCCCTGCCTTATTCACGGCGGACCTTTTGCAAATATCGCACACGGCTGTAACTCCGTAAGAGCTACGAAACTTTGTCTTGAAAGATTCGATTACTGCATTACGGAAGCAGGTTTCGGTTCCGACCTTGGCGCGGAAAAATTCCTCAACATCAAATGCCGTAAAATGGGCGTGTCTCCCGCTTGTATCGTTTTGGTTGCTACTATCAGAGCATTGAAATACAACGGTGGCGCAGACGTTAAAAAGGGTGCGGAAGAAAATCTCGAAGCGCTTGAAAAGGGCATGGATAACTTGCGCAAACATATTTCCAATCTCCGCGGTTTCGGTGTGCCCGTTGTGGTTGCGCTTAACGTTTTTGCAACGGATACAGAGGCTGAAAAAGCAGCTGTTAGAAAAGCAACCGAAGAAGAAGGCGCAACTTTTGAATATTCTTACGCTCATGCAGAGGGTGGCAAAGGTACAATAGACCTTGCAAAGAAAGTTATTGAAGCTTGCGAATTGGGCAGCGATTTCAAATTCACATATGATGAAAACGATACCATTGAAAATAAGGTTGAAGCCATTGCGAAAACCATTTACGGCGCTGACGGCGTTAACTTTGACCCTGCCGCAAAGGCGTCTATTGAAGCTATCGTTAAAATGGGCATGGATAAACTCCCCGTATGTCTTGCTAAAACGCAGTATTCACTTTCTGATAATCCCAAGCTTCTTTGCAGACCCACAGGCTTTAAGATTACCGTTAAGGACTTCAAGCTTTGCTCCGGTGCGGGCTTCATCGTAGGTTATCTGGGAGATATCCTCACAATGCCGGGCCTTCCCAAGGTTCCTGCGGCAGAAGCTATCGACATTGACGAAAGCGGCGAGATCGTAGGACTTTTCTAAAATTATAAGTTAGATATTTTTTATGAGGGGGAACCTTCTTTTCACGGAAAAAGAAGGTTCCCCCTCAAGCACCCCCACCAAGAAAACCGATTTTTGGGGGGCTCAAAAAGGTTTTATACAAAGAGTATATATAAAAAGGCACCCTCTTTTCGTTAAGAAGGTGCCTTGAAGCTATTTTATCTTCAGCTTTGACGCGCTTTGATTTTTCTGCTTAACAGGATAAGCCCTGCGGTGCCGAAAATTACTGCAAGTACAATGAAAACGAGGTCTACGTCCGATGTGTCGGGATTTCCGTTTGACAAATCAATATCAGTGACCTTTTCGGAAAGATTTTCACCGATTTCAACCACGATTTTGTGTTGAGAAATTACGTTTCCGTTTTCATCGTATTCGTCAATGATCGCGTGAGCCTTACCTGTGCAGTCTTCGGCATCGAAGCTGTCAACCGAAATCTCCAAAGAGGTATTCTCTGCCGTAGCCAGTGAGTGAGAAAACTTTTCGTAGCCGCAGTTAATGTTTTCGGAAAGTATATATCCAACAATAATATTGTGAATATAATTATTGAAGTATCTCTCTGTTTCGGTTGTACTTCTGGTAGTAGGATATTCTCCCAAGTAATCTTCAATGTAATCTATTCGGTAAGAATCCGCTTTCTTTTCCAAGCCATATACTGTTGAATATATGGAGCCGTCAGCCCAAACATCATAGCCCAATAATTTTATATAGCTGTCAGAATAACTGTCGAAATATATTACCATTAGTTCATCTAAATTAAGGGTCATAGAACCCTCTAGTGACAGTACATAGGTTTCCCCGTTTATATTATAGATATTTCCCATAAAGTTACCTAAAAGAATCATTCCCATATAAGGGGTTACAGATTTAAGCATATTGGTTTTTAATTCTTCATAATTTTGGAATTCAGCCTTGCCGCTATAATAAGTTCTGTCTCCAACAGTTAATTTTTGGGCTGTTTCATCAAACATTTCTATCGTATTGCTGTAAAGAGCCCTAATGAATCTTAATCCGCTGCTTATATGGGTGCCGTCTATATCAGGGTATGAAAAACTGCAAATCTGCGGAAAAACCAACAAGCATATTAAAAATATTAAAATTCGTTTTGCAAATGTTTTCATTTTAAGTATACGCCCCATTTCTGTTTCTTTTTACATAGTCAAGTTGGGTTTCTTTTTTAACAGGAAAAGCCCTGCGGTGCCGAAAATTACTGCAAGTACAATGAAAACACAGGTGATATCCGCAGTATGGGGGTTTCCGTTTGTCAAATCATAATCCGTGACCGTTTCAGAAAGATTTTCACCGATTTCAACCGTGATTTTGTGCTGAGAAATCACTTTTCCGTTTTCATCGTATTCGTCAATGATCGCGTGAGCCTTACCTGTGCAGTCTTCGGCGTCGAAAGACTCAACTATAATCTCCATGGGAGTTTTTCCCCACGTATCTACTTCCTGTGAAAACTTTTCGTAACCGCAATTTATGTTTTCGGAAACTATATAAGAGAGAATTGTTTGTTCGATATAATCGGAGAAAACAGCTTCAATCTGTTCTGTTGTGGCTGATGGATCAAGCCCAAAGGCATGGCTAATCCAACTGATATTCCAAGAACCGTTTACTTTCTGCAATAAAATATCGTATTCTTGAAACAGACTTCCGTCGGCAAAAAATGATCTGGAATGAGTATAAACAGTATCTTCATTTCTTTCTATAATTTTCAAATCATGAATCTTAAAGCCACTCTCACCAAAAGTATATCCTTCTCGGTATTTCACATAGGCAACTCCGTTTATATTAAGAATTGAATCAGGGACACAGAGCATAAAACCCAAAGGCGTAGTACGTTCAAGGAACTGTTTTTTTACTTTTTCATACGAAAGATGCTCTTTATCTGACTGATAAGCCGATTTTAAAAATCTCACCTGATAATACGGCCAATCACTTTCGGCCTCTTCGAGTTGTATACTAAAATCATAATCATAATCAAATAAAGTGCCGAAACAATGACGTTCTAAAAAAGCAGCCTTTTCATCTATCAATACCAATAGTTCCTCTTCCTCTGTTAAGGCATATGAAATTACAGGTTGAAAAACTATTGATGATAAAAGAATTGCTGCCGCAAGAAAAAGTTGGGTTGTTTTAAAAATCAATTTCATAAGACCTTCCTCCATTTTCTTGTTTTAGTAAAGTTTTCTTCTACTGTTTATATTATACCATAAAATATAAACTTTGACAATAGTTTTTGTGCAAAATTTAAAAAATCGTGCGTATGTTATATTATTAGGACTTATCATATTTGGTGTAATAATTTTAAGTCCTTTGGAATATTAAACGAAAGGGTCCGAAATCGGTTTTCGGGGGTAGGGTATGGGGAGGGGCACCTTTTTCCGCGAAAAGGCGCCCCTCCCCAATAAAAACCATTTTTAATTTTTAATTATTTCTTGTTCTTATAAATCTCTCTGAACTGCGCAACTGCGGAAGCGAAGTCTTCGATAGCGCTTGTTACTACCTCGGGCTTCGTCATGTCGATGCCTGCAACGAGAAGGCTTTCAAGGGGTGAGCGTGAGTCGCCGCACTTGAGGAAGTCAATGTACTGACCAACGTATGCGTCGCCCTCTGTTTCAATTCTCTTAACGATAGCGGACGCTGCGGAAATGCAGGTTGCGTATTTGTAAACGTAGAAGCTTGTGTAGAAATGAGGAATTCTCATCCATTCGTAAGCGATCTGCTTGTCGCAGGTCACGTCGGGTCCGAAATAACGCTTAACGAGCTTGTAGTAGCGCTTGTTGATTACGTCTGCTGTGAGAGGCTCGCCCTTTTCGCAAAGCGCGTGGATACCTTTTTCAAATTCGGCAAACATCGTCTGGCGGTAAAGTGTGCCCTTGTATGTTTCCATGAGCTGGTTCAAAATGTAGAGCTTTTCATCTTCATTCGTGCATTCACGGAGCTTTCTGTGAGCAAGAAGGAGCTCGTTTACCGTAGACGCAACCTCCGCAACGAAAATGGTATAACCGGAGTTGTGGGGCTCGTTATAATGCGTTGAGAACCATGTGTGCATGGAGTGCCCCGCTTCGTGGGCAAGCGTCATTATGTCGTCGAATTTTTCGGTGTAGTTGAGAAGCATATAGGGCTCTGTGCCGGGACCGCCCGAGCTGAACGCGCCGCCGCGTTTTCCTCTTGAGGGATAAACGTCGACCCAGCCCTTTTCCTTAAGTCCTGCGCGGAGATTTGAAGCGTATTCCTCGCCGTAAACCTTTACCGTTTCCAAAACTTCATCAACGGCCTCTTCGTAAGAATATGTTCTGTCAAGCTCGCCGATGAGGGGCGCGTAAATGTCGTACATATGGAGATGCTCAAGACCGAGAACCTCCTTTTTCAGCGCATAGTAATCGTAAAGAACGGGAAGACCTTTATTTACGGAGTTGATGAGGTTGTTATAAATTTCGGGTGTAACTTCATCTCTGAAGGTGGACGCCGTAATGGAATCTGCGTAATTGCGGACCTTCGCCATAGTGCAGCGTTCTTTTACATGGTTGTTGAGCATTGTTCCGAAGGTGTTGCCGAACTGCGCGTATGTTTTGTAAAGGCAACGGAATGCTGCCTGACGAACCTTTCTGTCGTTGCTCATGAGATAAGGAACGTAGCTTGCGTCTGTCAGTTCCACAAGTTTGCCTGATTCGTCTTTGATTTTGCCGAATCTTAAATCGGAGTTCGCAAAAAGATTGCGTGTCTCCCCGTGTGAACCGAGAGCGTCTTCCATTTTTGATACGAGCTTTTCACATTCGTCGGAAAGAGTGTGGGGCTTCATTCTCATGTTTTTCTCTATCATGCGGCGGAAGGTCTCAAGCTCGGGAGCTTCCTTGAACCATTTTTCCAAAACCGCTTCGTCAAGTCTGAGAAGGTAAGGGGAAACGAACCAGGAAGCCGCGCCTGCGGAGATGGCAAGACTTCTCACCTTTGCGCTGAGCGCCTGATATGCGTTGTTTGTGCTGTCAACGGCGAAATTAAGGTGTGCGTAGTGCCAAAGCTTTTCAATTACCGCCTCAAGGTCAACCATCGTTTTGAGTGTGCCGTAAAGACCCTGCGCAGTTTTAAGCATTTTCTTTTCAAGCTTGGGGAACTCTTTTATTGCCTTTTCCGCAACGGCAAAATCTTTATAAAAAGCCGCTTCGCTTTCATAAATTACTGAAAGGTCCCATTTATACTTTTGATCAATGTCTTTTCTGTCTTTAATCATTGTGATTCTCCTTCGTAATGAATGTATTTTGTATACATATATTGTACCCGACTTTTATCCGAAAGTCAAGCCTAAAAAGACATTTTTATATAATTATAATAATTTTTTTCGTATTTTTCCCCTTTTTAGCCTAAAGCCACGTCCATTACCATCATTAAAGAGAATCCTATCAATGTAAACAGCGCCATGAGGTCTTTGCGCTGATTCGTCTGGCTTTCGGGAATCAACTCTTCCACTACCACGTAAATCATCGCTCCCGCGGCAAAAGCCAGAAGATACGGCAGTAAAAATCTCGCCTTAAGAACCAATACCGCGCCGAGAAATCCCGATACGGGCTCCACGATTCCGCTGAATTGCCCCAAAAGAAAGGCTTTTTTGGGAGAATAGCCCTCTCTTAATAAGGGCAGGCTTACGGCACTGCCTTCGGGGAAATTTTGCAGACCTATTCCCACCGCAAGCATAATCGCGCCACCCAAGGTTGCGCCTTCCAGCCCATAAGCGAGCGAGCCGAAGGCTACTCCGACAGCCATTCCCTCCGGAATATTGTGCAGAGTTATTGAAAAAATCAGCATGGCTACACGTTTTTTACTGTTGGAAACCGAATTTTTCATTCGCTTTTCAAAAAATTTGTCTCCGAGAAAAAGCATTATACCGCCAAGCATAAAGCCAATTAAAACGGTAAGCCAAGGGCTTTTACCCAAGGATTCCGCCATATCTATTGCAGGGGAGAGGAGCGACCAAAAGCTTGCGGCAATCATTACCCCTGCGGCGCAACCCAAAGTTGCGTCCATTATGTTTTTATTTATATTTTTAAAAAGAAATACAACGCAAGCGCCCAAGGCCGTTACCGCCCAAGTGAAAAGTGTGGCAATGATCGCTTGAACGGTCGGGTCGAGGCTTATTAAAAAATCCGTCACAAAAGTCTCCTTTATACAAAAAAATTCCGCATATGCGGTCATTAACCATTATATGCAGAATATATTTTTTGTAGCCTTTTGGCGAATTATTGCCCTTTCAGGAGCTTTTTGCGGCTGTCGTAATCAGGCATTACCGAATAGATAAAATCATAAAACCGTTTTCCGTGATTTTTATGTCTGATGTGGGCAAGCTCGTGAACCACCACCGCTTCAACTGCTTCAAGGGGGTATTGCGCCAATAAATAGGAAAAGCAAATAGAATTTTTGCCGTTGCAGCTGCCGTATCTTGTGCGGGCAGAGGTTATTTTTATGCCGCTTGGGGAGACCCTCATCAGCTTTGAATACTTTTCGGCAATGGGAAGAACCGTTTTGAGCACTGCTTGCTTCATTTCCCTTACGGCTTCGGGGGAAAACTCCGAATACATTGCCGAATTTTGCCGCCCTTTTTGCTTTATCAGGGCTTTTTCTATCCAATTTTTTGCTTTTTCAACTTCAAGAGCGATTATTTCTTCCGAAAGACAGGTCGGTGCCCGTACGATAATTTCGCAATCTCTTGAAACTGTGATCCCCAGGGTCTTTCTTTCGGAACGGATAATTTTGTAGTTCATTTAGCTTTTACGCACGAATTCGATGGCAGACATTGCCGCTTTTGCGCCTTCGCCCACCGCTACGGAAACCTGAAGCAGACCGCCGATGCAGTCTCCTGCCGCAAAAAGTCCGGGAATACTTGTCTTCATTTTTTCATCAACCAAAATGCGGTTGTTTTCGGTTTCCGCGCCGATCTTTTTTGCAAAATCAGCGGCTCCTGCCGTACCCAACGCCACGAAAAGACCGTCAATCGCAAGCTTTTCGCCGTTTTCAAGCTCAATACCCTGAAGCTTTCCGTTACCGTAGAGCCTTTTTATTTTTCCCTTTACGACTTCAACGTTTTCTGCAAGGCTTTCGGGCTCTTTTCCGTCGGTCAGAAGATAGACCTTTGCGGCTGTCGGTAACAGCTCCTTTATTTCGTGGTTTGCGTATTCGCCGTTTCCGAGAACAGCAACCGTCTTGTTTCTGTAGAAAAACGCATCGCAAACGGCACAATAGCTTACGCCCATGCCCTCAAATTCGGTAAGCCCCTCAATTTTTGCTTTGTTTCGAGGTGCGCCAACCGCCAGAATGACAGCCTTTGTGGAAAACTCCCCTGAGGTGGTTTCGATTTTGTAATTTCCGTCCCAATTTATGCCCACAGCCTCTGCGTTTATAAGCTCTGCGCCAAGATTTTCAGCCTGTTTTTTTCCGATTTCAATAAGCTCGGAGCCGGAAAGAGTCTTTTCCAGACCGTAATAATTCTCAATCTTTTCCGCTTTTTCCAAAGCGCCGCCGTCCTTACCCATAACGAGACAGGTCATGCCTGCCCTTTTTACATACAGCGCCGCAGAAATTCCCGCGGGGCCCATGCCTATAATAATAACATCGTATAACATAAAAACAAGACCTTTCATAATTGTATATGTTTTATATTTTTTCTATTTCTTCTCTACTACACCAAACAAGATCTTTGCTAAAATCTCCTATCTTAAATTTATCGTCCTTTTCAATAAAATAAAGGGGAGGTT
>JAFSAH010000014.1 GCA_017441125.1 Clostridia bacterium | reverse complement strand
GAATTGGGTGGCGCTTCAGGAGGACTACAACTGCCTTTATATGCTTGCAGACCTTCACGCCCTTACAATAAGAATCGACCCCGCAGTTCTGCGCAGAAACTCAATGGAGCTTTTCGCTCTTTATATTGCCTGCGGAATTGACCCCGAAAAGAACCTTCTTTTCTTCCAGAGCCACGTTCCGCAGCACGCGGAGCTTTCATGGATACTTAACTGCTACACAATGTTCGGCGAGCTGAACAGAATGACACAGTTCAAGGATAAATCCGCTAAAAATGCCGAAAATATCAACGCAGGCCTTTTCACGTACCCCGTACTTATGGCGTCAGATATTCTTCTTTATCAGTCTGACCTCGTGCCCGTCGGCGAAGACCAGAGACAGCACCTTGAGCTTGCAAGAGATATTGCAACAAGATTCAACGGCGTTTACGGTGACGTTTTCAAGCTCCCCGAAGGTTACACACCAAAAGTCGGCGCAAGAATCATGTCACTTACTAATCCCACGCATAAAATGTCCAAGAGTGAAGAGGACGAAAACGGAACGGTTAACCTCCTCGACAGCAAGGACGCTATCCTCAGAAAATTCAAAAGAGCCGTTACTGACAGCGAAACCTGCGTTCGTTACGCGGAGGGCAAGGACGGCATAAATAACCTTATGTCAATTTATTCTGCGGTTACGGGCAAGTCCTTTGAAGAAATCGAAAAGGAATTCGACGGAAAAGGCTACGGAGATTTCAAGCTTGCAGTAGGTGAATGCGTTGCGGAATGTCTCGCTCCCATTCAGCAGAAATATAACAACCTTGTTTCCGACAAGGCGCAGCTTGAGGCGATTCACAAGCGCGGCGCAGAGCAGGCAGGATATCTTGCAATGAAGACCTTGAGAAAGGTTTACAAAAAAGTGGGACTTATTCCCAGAGCCTAAAAGAGTAAAGACAAAATAAAAATTGAAAGGTAAAGCATCATGGAAAACGCTGCAGAGAAAAAATACGATTTGAAAGTCAGACCCCCGAAATTAAAAAACCTTCTGTTCGCGCTGCTTTTTGCGGTTTTGGCGATCGCTTTTCTTTGGCTTGTGTTTTTTGCTTTTGGGTGGGCGCCCGAAGCGCTTACGGAAAAGATTTTGAACTGCGTTTTATTTGCGGTTTCCGTAGTCGGCTTTATACTTATGCTTTCGGGAATGCTTGACAGCATTAGAAATATTTTCGCCTTACCGACCTTTAAAATAGACGAAGAGAATATTTTCATCTGCAAATACGGAAAGGCTCCCCTTTCCGAGCTTGAAAGCACGGAGCTGAAGAAAAACGGAAGAATCCTCGTTTTCAAATTCAAGGACGGCTCTTCGGCTGTTCTGAGGAGCAGGCTTTCGGAAATTCCGCTGAAAACCATAGAGTACAGCATCTTTTTGAATAAAAAATAATTTTAAAGTCTTTATTTACCATTGAATAACAATAAAAATTTCCGCATATTTTTGATTGAAGGAGAAATCATTAATATGCGGATATTTATTTATAAAAAAGTGGCTACCGTAACCTTGATTTTCGGATTTGTTTCTGGGATTTTCGTTTCCGCCTTATCGGGAAGCGAAAGAACTGACGCTTACGGCTCGTGGATCCAAAGCTTTTATAATTGCGAAAGTACGGAATTATGGTTGAAGGCCGTATTTTCGGGACCGTTTTTCGTTTTTGCGGTATTTTTATCGGGACTTTTCATCTTCGGATATCTCTTCGTGTACCCCGTCGGCTTTTACTATTCGTACACCTTCGGGTTTCTGCTCACAAGCTCTTTTATGTGTTTCGGTAAGGAATCTCTCGTTCCCATACTTTTCAAGCTGCCTGCCGTTGCCGCGACCTGCTTTCTGCTTTGGTCGGAATCTACGGCGGCGGTAAAATTCTCGACGGAATTTCTTTTCGGCTCAGGGCACAGATCCGTCAGAAGCAAGACCTCAAAATATCTTGCGCAGGGGTTGGTTTATATGCTTTTTTCCGGAGCGATATTGGTTTATGAAACGGTTTTAATACCGAAAATCTTCAATTTATAGGTTACATTTTAAACTCTTTGTATAACCCCTTGACAAGTTTCGACATGTTTGGTATAATCATCATGAGAATATATTTATTTTTTAAGAATGGGGAAAAACCTTTGAGCTTTTTAAAACCGAATTATACAAAAGAAGGCGCCGGAGTTTCAAAAAATGCAAACGAAAGACCCGGAATCGTCAGATTTTTTTATGTTATAGGCCACAGATTCTGGCAGATCATTGTACTGAACATAGTATACCTTTTGGCGTGTCTTCCCATCATAACGATAGGTCCCGCAACGGCAGGAATGACCTACGTTTTGAGAAATTACTCACAGGAACGCCACGCGGACCTTTTCAGCGATTTTGCGGATAAGTGTAAAGAGCACTTCGTGAAAGGACTTTTGGCTTCCCTTTTAACGGCGGTCGTAGGTTTGCTTGCGTGGTTCGCCTTTAATTTCTATACAACGGCGGAAATGTCCTCAACCGTAAGAGTTGTGGCGTTGGTGGTTACTATTTATATAGTGTATATGCTTCTCTCGGTAAATTTTTACATTTACCCCATGATGGTTTCCTTCGACCTTCCCTTCAAAAAGGTTTTGCGCAACAGTTGGATCCTGGCAACCTATAAGCCCTTGAGAAATATTCTGATGATCCTCTTCAACGGTGTTATCTTTTTCCTTTGTTTCTCATATTTCCCCATATCCTTGCCCGCGATCCTGTTCCTCGCGTTTTCAATATGCAATCTTTTCAATAATTTTATGATATATCCTTTACTCGTAAAATACGTGGCTACTCCCGAAGAAGAACCCGATTATGAGGAAGAGCCCATATTTAAAGACAGAGTATAACAAAAGGGAGATTTTTACCATGAACATAACAAGACTTGAGCCCGCATATAAAAACTACATTTGGGGCGGCACACGTCTTAACAGAGAATACAACAAAACAAGTCCTTACGATATCACCGCTGAAAGCTGGGAGCTTTCCTGCCACGACGACGGACTCTGCGTTATTGCTGACGGAGCGGAAAAAGGCAGAGCCTTGAAGGACGTAATTGCGGAAAACCCCGATATTCTCGGCAAAAACGGAAAGGCCTTCGACTTTTTCCCCATACTCATAAAGCTTATCGACGCAGCAGACAAGCTTTCCGTTCAGGTTCATCCCGACGATGAATGCGCTCTCGCAAACGAAAAAAGCTACGGAAAAACGGAAATGTGGTACGTAGTTGATGCGGAAGAGGGAGCCTCTCTCGTTTACGGCTTGAAAAAGGACGTCACAAAGGAAGAATTCCTTGATCTGGCAAAAAACGGCGGACTCATGGACATTCTCAACTTCGTTCCCGTTAAAAAGGGAGACGTTTTCTTTATCCGTTCGGGAATGATCCACGCTATCGGTAAGGGTATCCTCATTGCCGAAATTCAGCAGAACAGTAACCTCACTTACAGAGTTTACGATTACGACAGAAGAGACAAAGAGGGAAGTCTCCGTCCTCTTCATACGGAAAAGGCCGCAACGGTGGCTGACCTGACAAGGGTCCAGGACGGCGGATTTGCCGATATTAAGCAGATGTCCGAAAATGTAAGAAGACTCAGCGAATGTAAATATTTTACCGTTGACGAAATCAAGGTTGACGGAAAATATGAAATAAAAAATGATGACAGCTTCGTTTGCATAACAGCGGTGGAAGGCGAAGGCGAGATTTCGGGTCTTGAAGTAAAAGCGGGAACATCAGTATTCGTTCCCTGCGGCGAAAAGGCTGAAATCACAGGCAAAATGACACTCGTGGTTGCATACGTATAATTTCCGATAAGAGTTTTAAAAATGAAAAACAACAAAAAAATCATCAGAAATACAGTGTCCGTATTAAGTATGATTATAATTGCGGCGATATTCGTTGGTTGTTTTATAATTACGGAACAGCTCCGAACAAAAGAACCGCCGAAGCAGCAAATATCGTCGTATACTCCGCCCATAAATGCGGAGATTCCGGACCTGTTTAACGGAGACGAAGATACCCCGGTCGAGGAGCTCCCCGTAATAGTCGTACCGCCGGGAGAAGGAACGGAAGACGACCCTACGGAAAACGTTGAAGAATTACTTCCGAGAGAAAAATACGGGCTTCCCTATCCTCAAAAGGACCGTCCCGAAGATATTCAGGCGATGACGGTTCAACATACATCAAAATCAGGCTATGAATACTTTGATAATTCCGTGTTCCTCGGTGACAGCGTTACCTTGGGCTTGAAGAATTACACCACGAAAAAGAGACAGACTGACAGTTATTTTCTCGGAAATGCCAAGTTTATTGCGGTCGGAAGCTACAGCGTTGCAGATACGCTCGTTCCCGTAACGTCAGCAAACTCAATACATTCTCTCTATAACGGTGTTGTCACACAGCCCCAAGATATTATCGCGGACATGGGAGTTAAGAGAGTTTTCATTTGTCTCGGGCTTAACGACGTGGGAATTTACACCCAAAACGAGTATTTGACCAATTACTCGATTCTCATTAACAGAATAAGACAAGCTGTTCCGGATATTCAGATTGCGATACTTTCCGTAACGCCGCTTACCGTTGAAGGGGAGCGAAAGATTCTCTACAACGCAAAAATAGATGAATACAACAACGCTCTCGTGGCTTTTGCGCAGGAAAACGGCTGTTATTTCATAGATATTTCTACGGTTCTGAAGGATGAATTGGGATATTTGACCGATGAGCTTTCAAGCGACAACTACTGTCATTTAGAGCCTGAGGCTTACGATGCGTGGATCGACTACATGATGCACCACTGCATCCCCACACCCGAAGAAGAGGCGGCGCTGAAAGAGGCAAACGGCGGCGCGATACACATTGACAAAGGCGTGCCTGAGGTTGAGGGCTTTGAAGGCTCTGCAGGGCTTCCCTGAATTGATTATTAAAATTTGAAAGGTTTTGAAAACGATGAAAAAGATTTTATGTACTGTTTTAGCGCTGACCGCTCTCCTTTGCTGCTTTTCTTCCTGTGACGGAAACGACGGTCCGAAGGAAGTAAACGTAAACGACGTATACAATGAGGTTGCCGCAGCAATAACCGTTCCCGATTTCATAGAGCTCACCGAAACTGACATCGTTGACTATGTGGCTGTTAACACCGCAGATCTGAAGCAAATAAAGGTCCAGATCAGCGCAGAAGCCATTTCCGCAGATCAGATAGTTATCTGTGAGGCTGTTGACGCCGCTGCCGCAGACAGAGTTGAAGCCGCTTTTACGGCGTATCTCAACTCCGTGAAGAACTCCTTTAAGAACTACTTGCCCTCTGAATTTGCAAAAATGGAAGATATTGAGGTTCAAAAAAGCGGAAACTACGTTTACTACGCAGTTACATCTGAAATAGATACCGTAAACGACATTTTTGACAAGTACTTCAAATAAGAATTTAAAAGCATTCATAAGGAACTCTTTTCTGCCGAAAAGGGTTCTTTTTTTATTGAAAAAATCAACAAGTATTCAACGAAAGCGGATTTTATTCATAAATGACCGAAAAGCTTCATATTATTTCTATGTGAAACTAAAAAGTTAAGGGAATTAACTGTTATGATAAAAAAGCTATTAATACCGCTTGCCTCGCTTCTGATCCTGACAAATACTCCGTTGAAAACCTCCGCAGAGCCCAAAATTTCGGCAAAAAGCGGTATAGTCATCGAAGCTGCAACGGGAACGGTACTGTACTCCAAAAACCACAATGAGGTTCTGCCAATGGCAAGCACCACGAAAATAATGACCGCACTCGTGGCTGTGGAGCTCGGCAACCTTGACAGGGAAATGACCGTTTCGGAAAAAGCGGCGGCGGTGGAAGGCTCGCAAATGGGACTTCTGGCGGAGCAGAAAATTTCTTTTCGTGACCTGCTCTACATGATGCTTTTGAGGAGCGCAAACGACGCGGCAGAGGTAATTGCGGAAAATCTTTGCGGCTCTATAGAAAAATTCGTTGAATTGATGAATGAAAAAGCCCTCGAACTGGGCTGTACCGACACGCATTTCGCAAACGTACACGGGCTCCCCCATAACGACCACTACACGACGGCGGCAGATTTTGCAAAAATTGCGGCGGCGGCTTATGCAAACGATACCGTTCGGGAAATCGTTTCCACAAAAACGAAAAAACTGGACTATTTCAGCCTGGTTCTTGAAAATTCCAACAAGCTTCTGACCTCTTACCCCTACGCAACGGGAATGAAGACGGGGTTCACAAAGGTGGCAGGCAGATGCCTTGTTTCCGCCGCAGAAAAGGACGAAATAACATTGATTGCCGTGACATTGAACGCACCCGACGATTGGAACGACCATGAAAAAATGCTCGACTACGGCTTTTCACGGGTAAGCCGTTGGGAAGCGGTCGCCGCAGGCGCCTATTCGGCGGAAATACCAACCCTCAACGGAGCCTCCAAGGCAAGGCTCATAAACACGCAATCGATTTACGGGCTTGCCATTGACGGAAAAGCTCTTCCCGCGCAGCTTTCGGAGAACTTGCCGAAAATGATGTTCGCGCCTCTCGAGGCAGGTAAAACAGGCGGCTATTTGCATTTGACGGTCAACGGAAAGGTCTTTTCAAGCTCTCCCCTTGCAGTAGCGGAAACGGTGCCCGAAAAATACGGAGAGATAAGCTTTGCCGAGAAATTTTTCAATCTTTTCCGTAAAATCTTTTTCTTTTATCTGACAGGCTGAATATTATTTTATAAAGAGACTTCAACAAAATGAGGTCTCTTTAATCCTTGAAATACAAAATTATTGCCCCAAAAGATAAATTTTCCTGTTTTTTTACGTTACTTTTCAAAATATTAACAGATTGTTCTACCATATGGACTTGATTTTTTCGCAAGAATTTGATACAATGTAAGACGTAATAAATTATTCGACAGGAGATATCAATTATGGCACTTGTAAACACAAAAGAAATGTTCAAGAAAGCTTATGAAGGCGGTTACGCTATCGGTGCTTTCAACATCAATAACATGGAAATCATTCAGGCTATTGCTGACGCTGCAGGCGAAGCAAAGTCCCCCGTAATCCTTCAGGTTTCCGCAGGCGCAAGAAAATACGCTAAACAGGAATACCTTCTCGGTCTTGCTAAAGCAGCTATCGCTGATTCCGGCATCGACCTTGCACTCCACCTCGACCACGGCGCAGATTTTGAAATCTGTAAAGCTTGTATCGACGGCGGTTTCACTTCCGTTATGATTGACGGTTCTCACCACTCTTTCGAAGACAACATCGCTCTTACAAAGAAAGTTGTTGAATACGCTCACGAAAGAGGCGTAGTTGTAGAAGGCGAACTCGGCGTTCTTGCAGGCGTTGAAGATGACGTTGTAGCTGAAAAATCTTCCTACACAAGACCTGAAGAAGTTGAAGAATTCGTTGGCAGAACAGGCGTTGACTCTCTCGCCATCTCCATCGGTACTTCTCACGGCGCTTACAAATTCACGCCCGCACAGTGCACAATGGGTCCTGACGG
>JAFSAH010000013.1 GCA_017441125.1 Clostridia bacterium | reverse complement strand
GATTGTCACGGCACTTGTATGATAATTTTAAGTTCGGCCCTCGTTCCATTACGGAGCGAGGGCTATTATTGAACAATTTGTAACTTTTGCAGAAAAACCCCTTGACAAATTCCGTCTTGATTGGTTATACTATTGCTCTCTCCCTCCTGCTCATCATCTCTCGACAATCTGCAGTAGAGGGCGGTTATTCTTTTCTTATCCGACTTATTCATATTTCTCCTTTCTTTCAGCCGGATGCGATATGTGAATTACAGCAAAATCATCATACCACATCCGTCCGAACGCTTCAACACTTTAAAGCGTGATTTTTGGGTTATTTTTCTTCTTTAATTATTCTTTCGAGGGTATCGCACACCGTTGATTTTCTCGAACCTTCAAAATGAGTTCTGACTTCTATTACCGTATTGCCGAAATCATAATCGAAATCAATATCTTTGGGATAGTCATATTGTTTGAATATTGCAAGTCGTTCTTCCTTTGTTTTCTGTGCAAGAAGATACTTTATTTCATCCAAAAGTTCGTATACATCGGTTGCGGGTTTGAGGTTTGGTTCATTATTCATCTTTCTGTTTCTCCTTTCAAATGCTGTCACATTCCTGTACGTTTTCCTGTACACGTTAGTGTCACTTTTTCTGTTTTAAATTCGGGGTTGCAGGGGTGATTTCCCCTGGCGAGCTGTGTTTTGGGCCCAAAACACGATGCTTGCGACGGAATACATAAATTCTTTGTTTCCGTTACCTTTTTCAGCAGGAAACAAATCATGTCACTTTTTCAGTTCAATCAGCCGTTTTCTGTTTGTGCGGATAAACTTTACCGAAACACCTTTCTTTTTCAGCATGGTCTTTCCATACTTATGCAGAAGCTTTGCGGCAGTATTTGCGGAAACTGTTTTGCAATTCATGTCGTAAATCAAATCGGAGCCTGCTCCGAGCCATATCCTTTTATCCTGCATAAAATCGACTACCTGCTGAAAGAAAAAATGATCTTCCGTGAGAATGGGATAACCCGCTCTGATTTCATCCTTTGCAATCGGTTTGAGCATCTCATTTACCAATTCTTCGTCTTTCATTTTGTCAGCTCCTTTGTTTTACTGTAATTTATGAATCCATCACAAGAAAATTCTACATTGTCCGAGATAAAAAGTTTATGAACTATTCGGTCTAATTACTGTACGATTTGGTCATGTAAAAACTCTTACAACAAAATTATATCTCCATTTTTAATTGAAGTTTATGGCGCAGTAGGGCAAGAACTTTCCTTCTTACGGCAAGGCGGATTTCACAAATGACTTCAATTTTTACTCAACTCTTAAAAAAGGATACAAAAAAGCCGTTGCACAGGTGCAGAAAACAAGGCGGGTTCCAAAAGCAAAACTCGCTGCTCATTTTAGATGCCCTCATGCAACGGCTTTTACATCATTTCTATCTCATTCATCAAATCACTACTATGCAACGCCATATTACGAAGATTTTCGATATTCATTTTTTGCTCCTTTTTGAACAATTCCATATTACCAAAAAAATCCGGCGATTTATGCCGGATTTTTTGGATTTTGTTTGTGAACAAAGCTATCAGTCAAAATTGATATAAACCCGAATTTTACTTAAATTTTACTTATTTTCAACCTCTCCAAGTTTTAACAGTCTTGCCATAATTGCCCCATTGCTGCGTTCATGTGCTTTTGCAATATCTTTAACTTTCAAACCTTCATGATATTCATCAATCAGCTGTTTTTCTTCTTCCTCTGTCCAAGGTTTGCCGGCATTCTTTCTGTCCGTTTTTTGCTGCGTTTTGTGTTTATTATCCAGTTCTATAATAACGGTATGAAGCGCTCTCACAATTTCTACCTGGTTGCAACTATCCTCATCCGGAAGCAATTCGCCGGTTATAGGGTTTATTCCATCTGCCAGTATTGTTAAAAGTTCTTTTGCTCTGTCTATTTCCATAAAAGATACCTCCCATTAAACAACCGCATTGGCGTTTATTTTATCAATAATCTTTTTGATTCCCGCCCAAACGGTAACGTCTGTAAATATCTCAACAATGCTTCCTCTGTCGGAAAAAGGAGCTTCCCGAAGAATCGACATATCCTTCATAATGCCGTTGTGAACAATATACTCAATTATCTGGTTGAGGAAATATATCTGCCTTTCATCAAGGTTCGCATCGTTGAGATATTCGGAAAAAGCAGCTTTTGCAACGCTCATATCAAGTCCGACTATTTCGCGTACAAATTCTCCAAGCGGTTTTTCACCGTAGTTTGCCTCATATTCCTCATAAGTTCCTATCTCGCTCCAAAGAATTTTTTCAAGCTGTTCAAGGTCAACGGAGGTAAGCGGTTGGTTGGATTTAAGTTTTGCGATAACTATATTATCCTGATTTTCACGAACAAAATATTCCGCTTTTGCTTTGTAATTCGCAAGATCATCGTTATCAAGTTCGGATTCATGCCAGACCGTTTCAAGAACGTCGTCCTTGAAATTTGTTCTGTATGTATCCCCGTCAATAACGATATATTTCATAAGTCCGCGAAGATTTTCACGGATGTTTTCAAATTCGTTTATTCCGGCGTCCTCGACATAAGAGGTGTTGAGAATCTTGTTTATGAGATCATATTGTCCCATAATTTCCGGAACATTGGCAATTTTAGAAATTGAATCAACTTTTTTCATAAGGTCGCTTCTTGCCCGGTTATATTTCTTTCCAACAATATACGCAAGTTCGATTCCGTACATAAGATGGTCAAAACGAATAGCTTTTGCATTATCCTTATCCGGAATTATAAGCGGGGCAAGTTCCGTTCCTATATTCACGGTGTCCTCGTATGAAAGCGTTTCATAATTATCGGGATTGGAAAACAGCTCCACATATTTAAGATGCTGACGAACGGAAAAACTTTCTCTGTTCAGCTCCTGCACCTTTTTAACCATATAATCAACAAGAGATTTTCTGAATTCAATGAGCTCCGGTGTCTGGTACTCAATATCCTGCAGTTTAAAAGCAATCTGCGATTTAAGATGGAATATCGCACCCTGCAAAGCAACCATATTTGCTGTGGGCTTACCAGGATTCATACGGAAGAAGTCAAAGTTTCCGCAAAAATCAAAGATATAAAATTTATCTTTATCTTTTCCGTCAAGAAGATTTGGGCAAAGTCTTGTTCCGCGCCCGATCATCTGCCAGAATTTTGCTTTACTGAAAACCTTTTTAAAGAACACAAGATTCAGAATTTCCGGAACGTCTATACCGGTATCAAGCATATCGACTGAGATTGCAATCTGCGGAAGTTTTTCCGGTTCGGAAAATTCATCAATTGCGCTCTGGGCATAGGTCATATAGTTATCAATAACCTTTGCATAACCGGGAAGATGAGGATATTCTTTCCCGAAAACTTCAAGAATTTTTTCCGCGTGTTCGTGGCTTTTTGCAAAGATTATAGTTTTTCCGATTTTCTGTCCGTAATCCACCCGAAGTCCTTCATTCATAAGGATATGGAGAACCTGTTTTATTGTGTCCTCGTTGAAAACCCAGCTGTTGAGGGCGGATGAGTTGATTTTCTCCGGAACCTCGCCGTTTTCGTCCGTAAAAGTTGCCTCATATTCCGCTTTTTCTTCTTCGGAAAGATCCTCATAAGTAATTCCTTTTTCAAGAAATTTAAGCTTCGTTTCAACGGTCATATAGTCCACAAGATAACCGTCTTTTACCGCCTGGGCAAGCTCATAGCCGTAGGTGGGCTGACCGTCCGGAAGTTCAAAAATCTCGTAAGTGTTCTTTTCAACTTCGTCCTTCGGCGTTGCGGTAAGACCGACCAGCGGCGCATCGAAATAATTGAAAATATCCCGGTATTTATTGTAAATGGAACGGTGCGCCTCGTCGCAGATGATAAGGTCAAAATGTCCGACGGTAAAAAGTTTGTTATCCTCGTCGTCCTTGACGTTATCAATGCAGTTCATCATGGTCTGGTAGGTGGAAAAAACGCAGTGCGCGTCACAGTTATCCCGCTCTTCGCAAAGGTTGGTAACAGAAAGAGTGGGCATAAGATTAACAAAACTGCGCTTCGCCTGGGTAACAAGAGAGTTTCTGTCCGCAAGGAAAAGAATGTTTTTGACCCAGCCGTGCTGAAGCAAAACGTCGCAGAGCGCCATAACGGTTCTGGTTTTTCCGGAACCGGTTGCCATAACAAGCAAAGCCTTGCGGCGATTTTCTTCGTCGAACGCGCGGCAGACTGCTTTTATTGCGCCTTCCTGATAATATCTTCCGGCAATGTTTTTATCCACGCTTACATATTTAAGGCTTGTTCTTCCGGTGCGAAGGTTGAACAGCTTTTCAAGGTCGCGCCTTGAATAAACGGAAGCGACCCTGCGCTCCGGATAAAATCTATCGTCCCAGATCCGGGTATCGAAACCGTTGGAAAGGAAGATAACCGGTCTGCGGCCGTATTCTTTTTCAAGAAGGTCCGCATAGAGCTTTGCCTGCTGGCGGCCCTTTGCAACGTCAACGCAGGTGCGCTTTGCTTCCAGCACAGCAAGAGGTTTGTTATCCCTGCCGAAAAGGACGTAATCCGCATAGCCGACCTCGGATTTGTTGGGCATACCCTGGAGCTCAACTTCGTTTATCCAGTCAACGTCCTCAACCCAGCCCGCATCCCGAAGCATATAATCGATGTAGATTTTGCGGGTCTGATATTCGGAAATATCCAGCGGCTTCGGAACATAGTTCACCTGCTGTTCGGTGCGGCGCTTGGTGAGTTCTTCCTTGAGGTGCTCATTTTCCTCAAGAAGTTTTTTAAGCTCAATTCCCGTGCTCGAATCCGCAGAAACCGCATGCTCAAAGGGTTTTATGTCACGGTTAAAGGTCTGGGGCTCATAAGTATCGCCATAGCAGCAGGCAACAAAATCGAGGAAAACGAAAAGGTTTTCAAGGCAGAGCACCGCTTCTTCGAAGGAGATTTTTCTTCCGCCGTGGGCGGCGGAATTTCCGATTTTGCGGATGATATCGAGCCTTTTCCAAAGGTCATCGCCGACTATATCGTGGAAATCGCTTTCGTTTATAAGGCTGCGGAGGTTTTCGTCAAAGGGAGTAGAAAGGTCGGAATCGACGGAATACATCCATTTTACGGCGATTTCCATTGCCCTGCGGCAATTTATGACCGCGGCTTCCGGATCGATATGTAAGATTTTTTCCGCCGTGACCGCCGCAGAAGCAAACTTTGCGAACTTCTTTTCGGACAAAAGAAAATCGAAGTTGGTCATTTAATCATCTCCAAAATAATTACTAATGATATCTTTTGCTTGTATTAATGTTACTTCAACATCTTTGTTTTTAAGTATTTCATCGTAATGAATCCTTTTTCCTCTTGCGTTTGTCCTACCATTATCTTTAAAGTCCGACCAGAATATTCCCGGTTTGCCAAAACGCATAGGATACCTAAAAGGATAAATGCTTCCACTTACATCAAAGTAAATTATTTCTAAAGTGGTATCGTGTTTTATTTGATTATTAAGATATGCAAATGCCCTCATATATTTATCATCATCTTCCAATAGCAACGAAAAATCCATTCGAGCATAACAATTCGCTATTGCGCCAATGGCATTTATTACATTCCTATTAATTTCTGAACGTAATGGGTCAAACTTTTGATTGTCAGAAATTTTATTTATAGTTTCAATGGCAAGGTCAATATTGTCTTTTGCCATCTTTGGAAATGAAAGCATCATTTTCACCTCTCCCATCCTTTTTTATAATAGATTGGTAAGTTGGCTTTCTATAATTTTTGCTTCCGGATTGTATTTTTCAATTATAGATTCAAGCAATACTTTATTTCCTGGAGTTATTTTAGGACTCGGAGTAATTATCATCTCATTAAAGGCTCCATCGTCTATTTCTAGATCATAATAATCGAAAATTCGTTCATCTTTTCCTTCTATAATTTTGTTGAATTCATTTACCAATTTTTCCTGTACGTTTTGCAAATCACTAATTGGTACTCTGAAAAATTGCAATACATATCGCCATTCTTTTTGGAATTCCCAGTATTGATTTTTAACATTACCAAGTTTTCCAAACCCTAACGAAACACCTTTTTCTTCTTGTTCTATTATTTGCGGTATTAATTTCTCTAAATCTTCTGTATATTCAACTTTTTTTAGAATGTCTCCATTCATGGCCTGAGGAGAAAAAATATCATTTAAAATTAATGGTGCTAAATTCAAAAAAGTTTTAATCTCATTTTTTAATGTAGCTTCGTCAGCTGCTTTCAAATCTGGCCTTACCAAATCACTTCCTTTAGTTGTATGCCATTTGAAGGGGTTCTTTCTAAGGCCAATTCTTACGCCACAAGATAAATCGGAATAAAGATTCCACATTGGAATGCTTTCCGTTTCATCCTCTGTCCAGGAACTAACAAAAATATATCTTCCAAGATTTTTAAAATCTTTAGTTTTTGCCTCCTGAACATCGTCCAATTTATCCAAAGGTGTTAAACGAATAGTTTTGTTTTTTAGAATAAGAGCCAATTTTTCGATTGTTGTATAGTGATAAAGAAAATTATCGGTTGAATTTCCCATTTTCTCACCTCATATTAAATGTCAATTATATATGAATGATCTTCTTTTTCTGCATTAGCATTCTTTTTTGCTTTCAAAATTTCTTTTGTTCTATCTGAAAAACGAACTATATTGTCTTTATAAAAACCTTCTTTCACAATAACAAAAGCTAATTCCTCTATTCTGTCAATATTTTTGCTAAATACAATTTTTTCTAAAGCTTTTTTCTTGGATTGAAAGTTCTCATCTAAACAATCCGCTTGAATAAGTTGAATGCGACCACACAACTCTATAACTTTTGACTCTGTTTCTTTATTGAAAAAACGTATTTCGCGCGACTTATCAGAAATTTCTTGAATATTGTTTTCAATCATATCGTGCAGATATTCCCACAACTCCACGGTATAGGTTTTATTCGATAATAAATCCCTTACTGCGTAATATCTATGGAAGAAAAAAGAATTCAGGTTTGATGCTATTTCATCAAGTAACCTTTCTTGTTCGTACTTGAATTGTAAATACGTGGTTACAATAACTACAATCAAACTACAAGCTATTCCAGAAGTGTAACTTTGAATAATGGCTTTGTGAGTAAATTCAAAAAACTCGCACACAACAGATAATATAAAGAAACATATTGCCATTATTTTTGATACAACTATTGTTTTTTTATATAATTTCATCATAAGAAAACACCCCTTTCTTAAACTTCACCTAAAATATTTTTTCGTTAAGGATTATTTCAAGATTTTACTGAATTTCAGCTTTTGCTTTTTTGTTTCGGTTTTACTTTATAAATTTTTCTTTTTTTGTACTCGTATAATCCTTCCACTTCTTGCAAAAGATTTTCTCTTTCAATAAGCTTTTCGTCATAAACATCTAAACTTTGATTTAAACACAGATTTTTTGATATGATTTTTACCATTTTTTCATTTATTTCGTTATCCCTTCGCCAAGGGTAAGAAATATTATCAATTATATCAACTATATATCCCGCAAAGTGATTCAAACTGTCGTTCGTGACTATCTTGTCCTCTTTTAACATCTTTCTAAAATAGGCCGTATCACTGGAATAAAAATCAATAGAAGCTATTATTTTATTCGTATATTTACCGTCTGGATTTTTTAAGCAGTTTTCTTTTATATCAGATACAATCTTATCTATATTTTCCAAGGAAGCTTCCAGCATAAGTTTCGTGTCTTTATCAATTTTCCATAGACCATCATTTTTCCAAAAAAACAAATCTAATTTTTCCACAGAATAAAGCATATCATTTTCATCCGTATTGCCCGTAATTGTTTGAATTAAATCTACTGCCACACCCTCCAGCTCTATGTGTTTGTAATAAAGAACCCTGAGGAGGTTTTTATATTGCTTTATTTTATCTATTAACTCTATGAACCAAACTAATATAACTGAAGTGAAAATTTCATATCTCACTTCTTTAATTTCACGCAATATATCTTCTTTTGAAAAAATACAATACAAAAACAAAAAGAATATCCATAAATAAACAACTAATACGGTAACTTCTGAATATGACCTAATTCTTTTTATTCTTCTCCATATTCTTTTTAAAAATAACAGTAGCTTCCACCAATTATATTTAATCCAGTCTAATAGTGGCAGTTCATATTTTTGTCCGTGTCTTTTAATACCTAATGTCATACTTTCTCCCTTGTTTTACAAAGTGTTTATTTTTCTCTGAACACTTCATTGAAAGTTTCGTCAAACATATTTTCAACTTCTTTATCTGTTGCAAAGGTGTCTACATCATTTTCCTTAAGTAAACTATAGGGAACTATCTCATCTTTTCTATAAAACATTCTTGAAATTATATATGCCAAAATATTTTCCATGAATAAAATTATCAAAGTTATGACGATAGTGGATAAAAGCGCATTTGTTGCCTCATATTTATTTTTAACAAAAAAGGCTAATGAATACCCTATAGCGATGTCGACGAACGCCAGTATATTAAGATAAGCTTCTTTTGAAATTTTCTGTAATCTTTCTTTTTTTAGAATACAATTATCTTCATCATCACGTTCAACGCAACTACTACCCGGAAAATATCTTTCAATTATTTTTTCTTTCTTTGCCCCTTGAATACTCCATAATAATAAAATAATTGCACCAGAAACTTGAAATGCTATTGCCCATATTTCCGCCAATTTTATACCTCTTTTCAATTTCCTATTTGCAAAAGTAACGGAAGCAATGTGATTCCTACATCAACACCTTTTTCTGCTATCCATTTTATTATTTCTTTTGCCTCTTCCCATTTCTTTGTCTTACGATCTTTAGAATTTACTATTCTTTCAATTTCATCAATTTTTGAAGTAATTTCCTCTATTTCGTCTTCCCGAAGTGATGACATATTTTCAATTTGTTTCTTTGCTTCAGTAAAAGAAATATTTATTGTTGTTTCAATATGATTTGAGTTATTAAAAGTTATATCTCCGCTATTTCTCGCTGCATATCGATTTTCATAATCCATAGCTTTAAATAAAAGTAATTTTTGGCGCATAGTTTCAATATTTCTTGCTACATATGCTCCATCGGAATCGTAAAAAAGTGAATGGAGATTATCTTCAAAGCCATCAATTATTTTCCCATATTTAGAAAGGAGCGTACCATGTAAAACATATTTTGATTCTTTGTTACCTTTTTTAAGCTCATTTTCACATTTTTGAATATCTTCATCAATAATTTTGATAAAATCCTCGTTCATATTCTACTTTCTCCTTTCTGCAAATTTTGCAATTTCCATTAGAGCCTCATAACCGAACAATTCGATAATGAGTTGATTTCTTAATTCTTGCGGTAATTCATAGAATGATTTTTCTGCCTGCAAAAGGTCAATTTTTGCTCTTAAATATTTTTCTTGCTCGGTTGATGAGTTCATGATTCCCCTTCTTTCGTATTTGTTGATTAAATTCTAATCTTATTTCTTCATTTATAACAGCAACAAAACGGCTTATTTTCGGCTGTGTTTTGGTTCGATTATAGATTATATTTTAAGCCATAATCAAGACCCAAACAACGAAATAAACACGCAATTTTTACGAAATCACCCAAAATATTTTTGCATCAGGGATTTTTTCAAAATTTCAAGTTCATCAAGACTTTTTTGAACTTCGGCTTTTGTTTTTTCGGTTTGTTCGACAAAAGCAGCGAATTGGTTTTGCAATTCTAATGGTGGCAAAGCAATTTTATAATTCTCAAGAAAAGATGCCGGAACTCTTCTTTGCCCTGCACTTCCTGTCATATTTTCAGCTGCGTTTTTTCTAAATTCTTCAAACGCGGTTATTTCATATAACCAATATGGATTACTTATGCCTTCTACCGGTCTAAGAACATGAAATTCTGTAGATCCAAAACCTACTCCATTTATTAATCTTTTTGCAACGGCACCTTTTCCGTTTTCCATACATGGTGTTATTTTAGCAAACAAAACATCATTTTCGGCAAAATAAGTAAACCCTGTTTTCACTTCGTCATAAATTTTTTCTTCACTTGGATCAATTTCACCTTTTTCTGAAACAGCCTGCATTGGAACAAAAGACACTTTTAAATCTGGAACTAACCTATTGTCCTGTCCTTTTTTAGGATTTATTTCGCAACATTCTCCTAACGAAATAAGGCCTTTGCCAAAAATGTCAGAGCCGGGTTCCCCAAACATCTCCACAAACCTTGCTTTAACAAGCTCGTCCAGTTTTGAAAGCTGTTCTTTGCGACAGGATATAAGTTCGTCAATTTTTTCAAATTTCTGCGATATCTCTTTTTGTTCATCAATTTCCGGAAGGGGAATTTCTATGTTTTCCACAATTTCTTTTGATATCTCTTTAAATGTTGCGCCTCTTCCCAAAGAATTTAAATATTCGTTTTTTGCTTTTAAAAACCAATACAAATATTCGTTATAAATTATTTCGGAACAAATCAGATTTTTAAACCCTTGATTACAATACATTGTTTTTCCTGCAATCGCGACTTTTCCTATCGGGGCTCTTGATGACAATATTACCGTGCCTTTAGGAAATGGTTTTAATCCGCTCTCTTTTACTGCAAGTTCTGTTATTTTCCGTTGGCTCTCTTTAACGAATTTTGTGTTTTCCGATATTTCTGACGGGGTTATCCAGTCAATTTCTCCATCCCAATATTTTTCTATATTACTTTTGGGTGTTGTTCCGGACACAACTTTGCAAACGTCTCCTAACCTCGCCATTATTTCACCACCTTTTTAGGATTCAACAGAATCCTTGTCAAACCTACTGCCAACAAAACTGTTGTGACTATTCCAAAAACGAAGAACAGGTTTTCTCCAAGTCCGTAAATTACAAAAATAATTATACTATAAACAAATGTATATAAAATACTTCCCAATGCCGGACAATCTCCGGATTCATATCCAAAAACTTTTCCAACAATCCAATATGATAAAAGTGCAATGGCGATAGTTGCTATTATATTTACAATTTCAGCACTCTCTCCCAAAAACACAAAAGGATTCGGCAAAATTCCATTTCTTATAATTACGCCAATAGTCGCAATAAAGAAATACATCACACCATCCCCTCCAGTTCCTCAAGACCTTTGTCGATTCTCTGCTGAAGCTCTTTAAGCTCTGCAAGAATCTCTGCCGTGGGCGGATATTCCACCGGAACATATTTGGTCTTTTTGTATTTGTTTATGGAAAGGTCATAGGCATTTGCGGCAATTTCCTCCTTCGGAACAAAGAAGGATTTTTCCGTTCTCTTGCGGTCGACTTCGCCGTTTTCATCAAAACGCTTGTGGAATCTCTCGATAATATCGGGAATATCGTTTTCGGGAACAGGGGTGCGTTTATCGTCAAGGGAAAGTCCGTCCGCGGTCATATCATAGAACCAAACTTTATCGGTACCGCCGTGGCCGGTTTTTGTAAAAACAAGAACCGCTGTGGAAACTCCCGCATAGGGTTTGAAAACTCCGGAAGGCATGGAAATTACAGCTTCAAGGCGGTTGCGCTCGATAATTTCCTCGCGGATCGCTTTATGCGCGGACGAAGAACCGAAAAGAACGCCGTCCGGAACAATGCAGGCGCATCTTCCGCCGATTTTGAGCATACGCAGGAAAAGGGTGAGGAAAAGAAGCTCTGTCTTCTTGGTTTTGCAAACTTTAAGAAGGTCGCCGGCAACAATGTCGTAATCAAGGCTGCCTTTGAAAGGCGGGTTCGCAAGGATAAGGGAATATTTGCCCTTATCGCTGTTCTGATCAGAAAGGCTGTCGCGGTAATCTATGATCGGGTTTTCGATTCCGTGTTTCATCATATTCATTGCGCCGATTCGGAGCATGGTTCTATCCATATCGTAACCATAGAACATGTGGTTCATATAGTGGTCGCGGTTCATGTGGTTAAAGAAAACTTCCTGCTTGCGGTTTTCCTTAAGCCATTCTCCCGCCGCAACAAGAAAACCGGCAGTTCCGCAGGCAGGGTCGCAGATTACGTCCGTGGCTGTGGGCTGCATAAGTTCAACCATCATTTTGATAATGTGGCGTGGGGTGCGGAACTGGCCGTTAAGGCCGGAACTTGCGATTTTTGAAAGGAGATATTCGTAAACGTCGCCGGAAATATCCGCGTCGGTTTTCTGCTGTTTTTCCATAAGGTCAAAAATTCCATCAAGGGCATCAACAACTTTTGAAAGAATGAGCGGGGTCGGAATTTTGAAAATTGCGTCGTCCATATAGCGGGAATAGGCGCTGTTTTTATCGCTATGGAGGTTTTTCATAAAGGGAAAAACCATTTCCTGCATTATGGAATACATTCTTCTTGCGTCAATATCATGGAAAACGGACCATTTAAGCTGTTTGCCTTCGATTTCTCTGCCGGCAATTTCAATTTTCTCCGGGAAGATGCTTTCATAAGGAAGGCCGAGCATAAGGCTTTCTTTTGCGCGGGTATTATCCGCAGCGTCAAGGTCATGGATAAACATTAGGTAGGTAATCTGCTCGATTACGTCGAGCGGGTTGGAAATTCCGCCTGCGGCAAAGGTATCCCAAAGGCTGTCGATTTTGTTTTTAAGTTCACCTGTAATCATTTTTCATTCTCCCAATTCCATACATAAGATGTGTAGCGGCCGCCGCCGATTTTTATAATTTCGTTATTGTTAACCATTTCCTTGAGCGCCCGCTCGATGGTAATTTTGCTTATATCCGGACATTCTTTTATGATTTCGCTTTTTGTTATGTTGCCGATTTTTTCTTTGATAACGGCACGGACTCTGTCGGATTTTGAACCGCCGGAAAGGGTAAGCACTTTTGTTCTTGCGGAAAAATCTTTATACGCCGCAACGATTACGCCGAGGGTATATTGAACGAAGGGAATATAATCGTTGGTTTCTTCGTGCCAGTTTATGGAGCTGTATTTGAGCGCATCATAATAGGTTTCTTTCGTCTGCTCAATAAGTTTTTCGATACTGATGTATTTTCCGATGATATATCCGGAGCGGTAAAGAAGCAGAAGGGTGAGTAAGCGGCTCATTCTTCCGTTTCCGTCATTGAACGGGTGGATACTAAGGAAATCCAGCACGAACATCGGAATAATCAGAAGCGGATCTATTTTTTCATCGGAGAGGGCTTCTTCATATGCTTTGCAGAGATTTTCCACCGCAAAAGGAGTTTCGAAAGCATCAACGGGTTTAAAACGAACCTGTTTTTCGCCGTTGATTTCTTCGGTAATTACGTTATCGGAGCTTTTATATCTTCCGCCTTCGATACCGGTATATTTATAGAGATTTTTGTGAAGCTGAAGAATTATGGAAGGTTTCGGCTGGATATAGTCGTGGCTTTCGTGAATCGTTGCAAGAACGTCGCGGTATCCGGCAATTTCCTGTTCGCTTCTGGTTCTTGGCATTGTTTTTTCGCTGACTATTTTTTTAATTCGGTCATCGGAAGTATAAATTCCTTCGATTTTATTGGAAGCCTCGGTGCTTTGCACCTTTGCGATTTCGAGCAAATGAGTGAGTACATCCGGCTTTGTTTCTATAAAAAGGGTCTGTTCACCTTTATATTCGTGTATTGAGGTAAGAAGTCCCACAATTTCCGGAGTGAGAAGTTTTTGCCATTTGTCTGTGTAGTTATAAGTTCTCATTTTTCCTTCTCCTTATAAGCTATATTTATCTAAATATAATATAACACCATTTACATCAAATATCAACAACAATTACATCATTCTTACAAAAATGATGTAATTAATCTTTACAATGAAGTAGAATAAACAAAACAGAAGTTGTTACTGTTACTCCGTCGCAAGCAACGCCTATGGCTAGCCATGGCAGAGCTTGGCAGGAAATTCCCTGCAACCCTTTAATTGAAAAGGAGCTTGGACGATATCGTCCAAGCTCCTTTTGTTGTTTCATTATTTGAATATTTCTTTGTTTATAATTTCTTCAACGCTGTTCCGGATATTGTTCATTCTCCTAACCCATTCCATTTGATCATGCTCCTTGAGCACCTCATCAACGCCTTCCTGTTCTGCCATTTGCTTTATTAGCAGCGCTTCCATAGAGCGAACACGCTTGTCAATTTCTGCAATATGTTCGTTGAGTTTTCCGGTGGTGATAAGATTGATAAAAAGAATTTTATCATGTTTTTTTATGTATCCGAAATATCTTTGTCCGTAAATACCGATTTTGTGTTTCTTCTCTTGAATTGGTAAAAGATTAGGAAGGTAATAATCTCCGCAAAGTGTACAATCCATGTTCTTACCTCCAAAACAACAGTTTTCTTTTTGGTTTAGTATTGATAACTTTTATCATTATGTTATCAACCGCATCGGTGTATCTTCCTTGCCGAATAAGAGAGTTTCTTAAATCATTAAGTGCATTGATTACTATTTTCCATTCAGAATCATCAAGGACTATTCTGTATTTCTTTTCCATGATTTACTCCTCCTTCAGCAAGTCTGTTCCTACTAATACGAAAGTATCATATGTAAACCTTGCTCCAAGTCTGAATCCGGTAATAAAGCTGTCTGCAACAGACTCACCATTCACAATACCCCAAGCGTCTACATATTCAAGAAACAGCTTTTTATCTTCTTCGGGAAGTTTTTCTAAAAGAATATCTTCGTTTTCGGAAAGTATTTTCATTTCTCTGCTATACGATTTGCTTTTCTTCTTTCTCATGTTCTGCGGTTCGATATTTTCGTAATACAATTCTTCAATAAAATTTGCCATTGCAGCAACCTCCATATTTGATTTTTACTGCAATTCACATTTTCACATCCATATAAACAAAACGAAGGGGCACCTGCTTTATCGCAGGTGCCCCTTGCAAAGGCTTCTTATTTTTTTATCTTGTTTTCTATCTGCGCTTTATATTTTTTGCCTACTTCCAAATCCGACTGATAGTTGGAAGCCCTTACCACCGTTGAAGAACCGAATTTTTCTCTGATGGCGTCCATGGCTTTATCAAGCCGGCGTTCTTTTTCTTTGTTTTCTGCAGCAAAAAAAGAAAGCTGTGTGTTTTCTTCATCCGTAACCTGGGTAAGGGAAATTCCCAGCAGGCGCAGCGGTGTTTTTTTATCCCAAAGTTCCGAAAAAAGACGTTTGCTTATGGAATAAACCTCGCTTGTAATATCGGTTGCTTCTTCCAGCGTGTGCTGATGAGAATGATTTTTAAAATCGTTGCCTCTTATGGTAACGCCCACGCAAAAGGCTTTTTTATCATCCGCGCGCATTCTTTGG
>JAFSAH010000012.1 GCA_017441125.1 Clostridia bacterium | reverse complement strand
GGGACTTCTTTTCACACGAAAAGAAGTCCCCCGCAATATATTATTTAATTTTTCTTATAGAAATAAAGCTTTGAGGAATGAGGCTTGAGCATCGTTATTACAAAGCCGTTGTTTTTGAGGTCTTCACCGCTGATTTCGATTTCCTCTTTCGTGTCAGCGTCGGTGAATACGTACTTGCGGCTTACGTCAATTCCGCCCAGGGTATATCTTGCAGTTTCGTAGGGAGATTTGTCGCGTCTGAACGCAAGAACGATACCGTCATTCTGTTCAGGTCTGTCAAACTGCAAAGCGCTCCATGTATCGGTTCTGTCACTTACTTGGGTAAGTGGGTAGAAATCCTCGGACATATATGGACGAACCGTGAGATATTCGTTGAGAATATTTCTGAGCCATTCAATCTTTTCAACTTCCTCATCGTTGCAGGGGAAGCCTTGAGTGAGTGCTGTGCTGTAAGAGCTTCTGACCTTGTATGTGTCGAAGTCTTTGCCTGTACCGGTACCTGAATAAGGCATCCAGTTGTTGAAGGAAAGGTTGTGGCACTGTGTTCCTTCTGCCACGGGGTTTGCAGGACATTGATAGTCACTTCTCCACAACGTGATTGATCTGCGGAGCGTTTCAATGTCAATTCTTCTGCCGCCGCTTGCGCAGTTATCTATGAGTAAGTGGGGGAATTTTTCCAGAAGTGCGTCCCAGAATCTGTAAAAGCCGTTGACGTATTTGATTTCATTGATTCCCGTTCTGCATTCTTCTTCACCGATTGACCAATAACTGTCGGGGTCAAAGTTGAAGTCTACGCGGAAACAGTCGATTCCTATATCTTCAATCATTCCGCTCATGGTATCGAAGCAGTACTGCCATGCATCGGGTCTTCCCAGATTCAGAAGCAGGTTTGTTTCTTCCTCATCTTCCGGGAAAATAAAATATTCCGGATGTTCCTTAACAATGGGTGACTTTCTCTTAACTCTTTCAGGCTCGAACCAAAGCAGGAACTTTTTGCCTGAATCGTGAATCACCTTTGATACGTCCTTTAATCCGTTGGGGTGAATATTTGGGCTGATTCTCCAGTCACCGGTGTGCAGATACCAGTCTCCTTCAAATTCGTTGGGTGTGTCGTTTGTATGACCGCCGTACCAACCTGCGTCCATCCATACGTATTCGTAAGGAATGTTGTGTTTGTTGAGCTGTTCAACTCTTTCTATTACCTTTGAGGACTTCATTCCGCCCCAAACGAGAGCACAAAGAGGTCCGTGTGAATCTCTGCCTTCTTTTCCGATGAGTGAGAAGTGCTTTTTCACAAGTCTGCGCCACTTGTTCTGGCTTTCTGTAACCGTTCCCTCGTAGGGCATGATTACTACTGAAGAGGTTCTGAATTTTTCGCCGGGCAAAAGATGGAAATTGGTTTTCTTAATACCTGTTTGAACTGAAATATTTTCTGTGTTTCTTCCGATGGAGCATTCCCATTGACCCGTCCAGCCAACTGCTACGATATAGCCCTTGCCGTCCTTGTGGATATTGAAGAAGGGCGCATTTCCCTGACTTGAACGTCCACCTTTTGAACCAAAGGTTTTCTTATCCCCCGTGGGAAGATGTCCTTCGTAGTGGTTTTCTTCTTTTCTGTCGGGGAAAGATGTGAATTCGTCGAATACCCAGGCAGAGCCTCTGGGAGCGTAAACTGCAGTTATTTCGTCAAATTCAGGCTGTTTTGCTCTTATTGGTGGGGGATCCTCGTGAGGCATGGGAAGAACGATGTTACAGTCCTTGATATTTGTAATTCTCAAGGAGTCCTTATCGGAAGTGTTTTCAAACCAGTTTACCCATTCGTAGGCGTCGCCGTGTTTGGTAAGTATATTCGTAAACTTTAACCCGTCTTCAAACATGTACGTGGTTGTTGTCGTATCTCCGTTAACCTCTTTAGTAACGGTTTTTCTCCATGTAACGAAGGGTTCTCCGTCATATTCAAAATCAAAAACAGACTGTTTTTCATAAAAATTATAGTTTTCCGTAAAATATCCGTTTCTCATCTTATAAACGTATTCGGGGAAGGAAACGTAATATCCGTAAAAATCAATACCGTCGTGATCTTCGCCCACAAGAGGTCTATCAAGAATTACCTTGATCTCTCCGTTTTCAATTCGGAAGCCTGTGGTTTTATCTCCGTACCAAAGATTATCTTCCGTGGGCAAATGGTCGATAACGTCCTGAAGCTTTTCTTTGTTTCTGCCGGAGTGTCCGCCGTAATATGAGTTGGGGAGCATTGCGTAGTCCGCGTCTATCCAATCGTAAAGCGTTGTAAGGAAGTTGAAGCAATGGTGCGCAACCTGAACCATATCAGCCTTGAACATTTCTCTCGTGGTTGTTTTGGTTACAAGGGCTTCACATTCCACGTTTGTATCGCCGAGCCACATAACGGATTTTCCGTTTGCGGTCATTTTGATAATGGGAGAAGTACAGTTAAAGTCTCTGAAACTGTAAGTTACGGGTTCAACTGCCGTAACAGCGTCCTGCTGGGTGTAGAAAACTTCAAATTCAACATTTCCCAAGAAGAATTTTTCACCTGTTTGAAGCTTGAGCTGTTTTACGTTGGGGCAAAATTCACGAAGAGCCTCTTTCAGCACGAACATTTCGTGGCTTCCTCTGCGAACCTGAGCTGAGGGGAAGTTGAACATAACTCTTTCCAAGTTGAATTTGCCGGGATACGTGCGGAGAAGTCTTATGCAAGCCGCCATATGGTCATCATGGGCATGAGTGAAGTACCATGCGGCAATACGAATCTGTTCGTCCTCTTTTACGCCTGTTATTTGATGCAGAAATTCATACATACCCTCAACAGCTTCAACGGAACATTGGAAAAGATGACCGCCGTCGATCATAAAGAGGCTGTTGTCCGCAAGTTTTACGACATAGAACATACCGCAGTTTGTTTCCGTTTCGGAGTGCCCGTTTGTTGGGTGATATCTTAAACCGTACTGATAAATTTCGCAGTTATCTCCTGCGCATTTGTATGTAAATTCGGGAACTGTAACCCCTGCTCTGTCTTCCGTTATTCTGACCTCGCCCACCAAAAGAGAAATGTAGGCGTAAAGGATAATGTCTCCTTTTTTCAGCTGCTTTGCGCTTACGGAGTCGTTTTTATTTTCAAAAACAACTTCAAAACCCTCGTTTATGAGTTTTGCAACGTATGCGTCGAACTCTGCCTCGTTTGTTTCCGTAATAAGCATCATGGGACAGTCTTCGGGAGATCCGCTTTTTTCATCGTCCGTGATCATGTTGCCTGCGTTGTATCTCCCGTTGGCAAGTTTTCCGCCGTCATATTCGGGAATACAGGGTGAAATTTTAATATCCATAATTAAAATTCTCCTTTTAATTAGAGTTTTTTATATTCAAATATAATTTGTAAACATTGGTTTCTACCATACGGTCTTTTTACAGAAGACTACATATCCTCATCTATAAAAAGTCTTATCATCGGGTCTCTTTCTCTTAAGAGCTTTGTAAAAGCGGTTTTTGCAAGGTCTTTATCCACGTTTTCGTTGCAGAAAACATATCCTTTCCACTTTTCCGCAGAGAAAGAGGACAACCATTTGTTTATATATGCGATATTTGCCGCCGAACGTGTACGTCCGTCCTTGTTTACCAGCAGGAAAGAACATTTGTTTCCGAAAGGCTTCGGGAAGCAGATGTGTAGGTCATAAATTGAGAAATCTGCTTTTTTGCCGTTTTCTTCATATTCTTTTTTAAGGAGTTCGTAGAAATCCTCACGGACTCTTTTGGCTCTTTCCGAATTTTTCACACCGAAATATTCCGCAAGGTCCGAAAGTTCTTTTTCGTAAAGCATTTCTTCGGAGCGTTCCGCAAAAAGATTTTTCATCTGTGCGAGAATTTCATCGGGATTTTCCGCCGCAACCGCTTCTACACAAAGGGCTTCCAACTGTTCGGAAATATCTATTACGCCCGATTCCTTAAGCTTTTCAAGGTCGGTTTCAAAAATTCGTTTGGGGAGCCTTCTGTTTTTTATTCTGCCCATGAGCATTCCTAAAGTAAGGGACGGATCTTTGTCGGGATAAGGGAAAATACTGCTGTTTTCCAGTTTTTCCATGTAATTGTCTGTGCAGTAGAGGAAGTCACACGGGTGTGTAAGTCTGCCGGAGCGCACAAGTCCCCTGATTATATCACGGATAACGCTTTCCGTTGCAAGAACTTTTTGGTGCCTGTACATATAAACGTAGAGAATGTATCTGTTAAAGAGCAGCTCCTCGATTATCGTCAATGCGTCCGCACCCACCGCAAGCTTGAAATTATCTCCGTTTTCATCGGAATCCCTGCAAATAATAAGCTTCAAAAGGAATCTGTCTATACCGTAAGTCATAGCAAGCCCTGCGGTGTAGCTGTCACGTTGTGTATAGTCAAGCTTGTCTGCGTCAAATTCGCCGTTGATTATTGCCGTCATATAGGAAAGAGTTTCCCCATAAGTGCCTTTAAGCGGTACGCCTATTACCATTCTTGCGCAGTCTTGCAGAAGTTTTCGGCATTTTTCTTCGGTCCCCTTGTTGGGGTAATCAATATTTTCGCTAAAAAACTTTATGAACGCATCGGAAGTGATTATCAAATACGAAAATAGTTCATGGGGTGCAGGCCTTTTCGGGGCTTGTTCCATATTGACTATATAGTCCGTCATTATGGGGAATTGAGACATTTCTCCGTAAACAGACTCTGAAAGGTGTGAGAAAAAACAGTGTCCCACATCGTGGAGCAGCGCCGCAAGACGTATCATGTTAACGTCTGAATCAGTTACGGTGAGCACGTCATCGTCTGTGTAGCGTTCTTTTAAGCGGGAGATCATCCTGCCTGCGATTGCAGTGGTTCCCAAGGAGTGTTCAAAACGGGAGTGCCTTGCCGCCGTATATGTAAGGTCCGCCATGCCAAGCTGATGAACGTCTCTGAGCCTTTGGAGTAAGGGCGAGTCTATGAGTTTTATCTCCCAACTTTTGTAAAGGACCGAACCCCAGATAGGGTCATGAATAACTTTTTCGCTTGACGGAGAGACTGTATATCCGCTTAAGGTACTTTCCACAAAACTGTTTATTCTGTTTTTAAAATCCTGTATGATAGCCTTGTTTTCCATATTTTACCTTCCTTGGTGTAAGATAAGAGCAGAAAATATTTTTTATTTTATTTTTATAAAGCCGTGCTTACCGTTAATTTCATAAACAGCGTAGCCGTTTTTAAATGCGGAAATTTCATCGAAAATCGAATCTGTAACATCTTTTCCTTCGAGGTCAATAATGTTCCATTCGTTTTTGTTCTGCTTACATACTGCCGCAAAACCCTCGGAGAAATCCTTTGCTTCCGCGTATTGCGCTTCGATTATTTCGTTTCCCTCGCCGTCGATGTAGCCGAAGGAGGTAACAAGCATTTTCAAAACGCCCACTCTTGCTCTGCCGTTTTTGGAGGAGTAAGCGTATTTATATTTGATTTCCGTAATTTCTTCGCCGTTTTTGTTAATGAAGCCGTAAAGATACTCGCTTTGAACCACGGCGATACCCTCCGCGAAGGATTCAACGGCTTCGTATTTGGGTTCGATGACCGTATTTCCTTCGTTGTCGATGTAGCCCCATACGGAGTCTGCCTGATAAGCCGCAAGACCTTCGGAGAATTCCTTTGCGTCGTCAAGAACGTAGTCGATAACTATATTTCCGTCGGTGTCAACGAAGCCGCTTTCGTAAGTTTTGAAAACTTCTGCAAGGCCTTCGGAAAATTCCTCTGCGCCATACCATTCAAAATCATTAAAAAGGGTTCCGTCGGGTCTTACGAAGGAATATTTATGTCCCGTTGATATAAGCTCTCCGCCCTGAACCAGCGCGGTGCCGTTTTTGAAGCTTTTTGCGTAGTTGAATTGGGGCTCAATAACCATTTCGCCCTTTGTGTTTATATATCCGTAAAGGTTGTATATCTCCGCAGACTGAACAGCTGCAAGACCTTCGGAGAATCCCCAAGTCAGCTTGTATTTCGGTTCGATAACAACATCACCGGTTGTGTCGATGTATCCCCAAAGACCGTCTATCTGAACAGCCGCAAGACCTTCTTTAAAGCTCCAGACAGATTCAAATTGAGGCTCAATGGCAATTTCACCGTTTTCGTCAACAAAACCCCAAAGACCGTCCTTTTTAACAGCGGCAAAACCCTCGGAGAAATTTTCTGCGTCGTCCCAAACGGCTTCTCCAACAGGAGCAAAAAGCTCGTTTTCGGTAAACGTTGCATTGCACGCACAAAGAGTCATAAGAGTAAATATAAGAATTGGTAATAATTTAAGTTTCATTGCTATATCCTTTCGGTTCAGTCGTCCTTACTCTGCGTCCTTGAATATATTTCGGAGAACACCTACGTTTTCAAGGTCTATTTCGATTATGTCTCCTCTGTGGAGAGCCGATACTCCCACGGGAGTTCCTGTTGTGATGAGGTCTCCTTTTTTAAGAGGAATATATTCCGAAATCATGCTGATAAGTTTTGCGGGCGGGAATATCATATCTGCGGTAGTTCCGTTCTGAACTATGCTTCCGTTTATTCTCGTCTGAATCTTAAGATTACCGTAGTCAATGTCCGTTACGATGCAGGGACCGACGGGGCAGAAGGTTGGCAGATTTTTACCTCTTATCCATTGACCGTCTGCTCTCTGAATGTCGCGGGCTGTAACGTCGTTAAGGCAGGTTGCGCCGAAAATGCAGTCAAGAGCCTCTTCTTCGGGAACGTTTTCGCAGTCCCTTGAGATAAGAAGCGCCATTTCGCCCTCGTAGTGGACCTCTTTCGTTCCCTTGTGGCCGACGATAGCATCGTTATGACCTATCATATTCTGGGGCATTTTCATAAAGAGTGTGGGGTATGTGGGAACGGGTCTGTCTCCGAATTCCTTAATATGGTCGTAATAGTTAAGACCTACTGCAAGAATTTTGCCGGGAAGTGCAGGG
>JAFSAH010000011.1 GCA_017441125.1 Clostridia bacterium | reverse complement strand
TACCAACTTGACCTGCATGGCGGTAAATGCCAGTGGTGTGGATTAGTTATTAGTTTCTTACAGTTTTACTTCGATTTCAACGCCCGCGGGAAGTTCGATTCCGATAAGAGCATCGATAGTTTTCTGATCAGGCTTTATAACATCGATAACACGCTTGTGTGTTTTCATTTCGAACTGCTCACGAGAGTCCTTATACTTGTGAACTGCACGAAGGATAGTGATGAGCTCTCTTTCTGTAGGAAGGGGTACGGGTCCGGAAACCTTTGCGCCCAATCTCTTAGCGGTTTCAACTATCTTTTCTGCTGCGCGATCGATAAGGTTGTGATCATAAGCCTTCAGTTTAATTCTGATTTTCTCATTAACTGCCATTTTTTTCGCCTCCTGAAAATATTATAAAAAATAATTTGATTTGGCGATGAAAAACCGAACACTCGGCCGTGCGTTTCGTGCTTTTTACACAAAAAAATTCAGGACAGGGCAAGCTGTTCTGAAACTGCAATACAGTTTTCGGCATGAAAACTGTGTCGGGATCCGTGTGTTGAGCGGTAGCACCGACGCTTGACGACTTATACGCAACAGAATATTACGAACAGTCTCGCCCTATTGGCCGTCTACATCAACTAAATTCGGTATCATCCAATTTCAAATCGGATATAGCTCCATCGGAATTCCCTGCTCAACTTGCTTGAGATTTTCAGCAACCTCCGACTTCAACGCTTTTTTTGCCATGCTTGTATATTATAGCACAAAAACAAAGAAAATGCAATAGGTAATTGCAAATTCCTTGTTCCTTAGTGTTGAACTTTTTGTGAACACAGAAAAAAGATTTCAACTCTTTAATTTGATGTATTTTTGCGGGTTTTCGGCTTTCAGTTTATTGCTCAGAAACTCACTCTGTTCAATGCTCAAAAGCTTCTTTTCCACAATAAAGGTTTTCTCCATATATCCGAAATAGAAGGCGTCGTCAAACTCGTAGACAACGTCGAGATTTCCGTACGGAACAAAAATCTCTTTTTCAAAAGATTCCTCTCCCACATAAAAACCGTTTTCTGTATATATATATTTAATAGGTAGAGAAAATTCGTTTTTGTTCGCATTATAGACCGCACGGGGTTGCCCGTAATAAAGAAAAAGCATAAACAGACCCATCAGAAGAACCACCGCAAGGAAGGGAACTCCCACACTTTCCTCTTTAAAAATTACCATATCCAATAAACAAAAGAAAACTCCCGTAATAAAAATATAAGGAGAAAGCTTAATCAGAAAAGCAGTAATTTTATTACGGCACATCATTCGCAGGAAAAAAGTCCTGAAAACCTCAAAGGTGACCTTTTCTTCAATTTGAAATTCGTATTTTTCTTCTTTTTTCATTTTAATCGTATGCCAAGCTCGTCGGCGGTCATATGAACAAGATCGCGAATCACCGCATAAACGGCAGATTCAGACAAGCAGTATTTCATAGAAAGAGAAACGGCTGATTTATTATGCTTGCCGAAATACTCGTAAATCATCTCTATGTAAAAATCGCCCCGATCGGAATATTTGACTGAGAATTTCTTCAAAGCCTCCCTGACCGCATATCGGTTCTCTTTTTCCTTGGCGAGAAACAATGCGTTTACTCTCGTTGGGAAAGCCGAATACTCCGCATCGTAGTCTCTTTCCTTTTCCGTGAAATATTGCTTTATAACCTTGCACACATATGTCCTTTCTATCATTTTACCCGAACTAAGCACTCCTTTTTTATTCTTGTCATTTTTTACCATATATACATTATATCACAGTTTGTGGAATATGTCAATAGGATATTTATCATAATTTGTGATTTATTTTAAACAGTATTATATTAAGAACAAAACACACACCCAAATACTCCTTAAAGCCCTTTTCCGGTAAAAATTCTCCAATCATACCGTATAAAACGCATTACGGCAGAAAATCATTGATTTTAAAGAGTTTAGTAATAAAAAATTCAAAAATACATATTGCATTTTTCTTGCAAATGTGGTATAATTGATATACCTTGCATAGAGGTGCTTTATTTTTATGCGCAAATTCAGCGCAGAGGCCCTCTAAATCTTCAAGGGAGGCAATAAATTAAGGAGGTGCCGATATGGGTAAGGATAAGGTGGTTTTGGCTTGCACGGAATGCAAACAAAGAAACTACAACACTACCAAAAACAAGAAAAACAGCCCTGACAGGCTCGAGATGAAGAAGCATTGCAGATTCTGCAAAAAGCATACTCTTCACAGAGAAACAAAGTAAGGAGGTACGACTAATGGCAGAAGAAATTAAAAAAGCCGACGCAAAAGGCTCTGAAAAGAAGCCCGTCTCCAAGAAGCCAGGACTCTTTGCTCGTATTAAGATGTTCTGGAAAGAAACAAAAAGTGAAGTTAAGAAAGTCGTATGGCCTACACCAAGTCAGGTTTTGAACAACACTCTCATCGTTATCGCTGTAGTAGTTATCGCTGCAGTATTCATCGGTGTTGTTGACGCTGCGTTCAAAGGCCTTGCAAATCTTTTGACAATGTAATCAAAAAGCTTCACACCAACAAATTTTAATTTATACTAACGGAGGTCAATTATGGCAGAAAGCGGCAAATGGTATGTATTGCATACTTATTCCGGATATGAAAACAAAGTAAAAACCAGCATCGAAACACTTATCGAGCTGCGCAAACTGCAGGATTTAATTTTTGACCTCAGGATTCCGACAGAAACCGTTACAGAAGAACGCGAAAACGGCAAAATCGTAGAAGTAGAAAGAAAAATTTTCCCCGGTTACGTATTGATCAACATGATCGTAAACGACGATACATGGATTCTTATCAGAAACATCCGCGGCGTTACAGGCTTTGTCGGCCCTGAAGGCAAGCCCGTACCCCTCACGGAAAAGGAAATCCAGAATCTGGGAATCAAAAAGCTTCAGACAACAGTGGAATACGCTGTGGGAGATACCGTAAAAATTACTTCAGGCTCCTTGGAAAACTTCACGGGCGTCGTTACAGAAATAGATATTCCCGCAAACAAAGTAACAGTAATGATTTCAATGTTCGGACGTGAAACCCCGGCAGAGATCGAGATCAATCAGGTTGCTCTCATCTGACCGGCAAAAGACATCGAATAGCTAAGGAGGCTATATAAAAATGGCACAGAAAATTACAGGTTATATCAAATTGCAGATTCCCGCAGGTAAAGCTAATCCTGCTCCCCCTGTAGGTCCTGCTCTTGGTCAGCATGGTGTTAACATCATGGCTTTCACCAAGGAATTTAACGAAAGAACAAAGGGTGATATGGGTCTTATTATCCCCGTAGTCATCACAGTATATGCAGACCGTTCATTCTCCTTTATAACAAAGACTCCGCCTGCAGCAGTCCTTATTAAGAAGGCTTGCGGAATCGAAAGCGGCTCCGGCGTTCCCAACAAGAATAAAGTAGCCAAGATCACAAAGGAACAGGTTAAAAAGATCGCAGAACAGAAAATGCCCGACCTCAATGCTAATACAGTAGAAGCTGCTATGGCTATGATTGCAGGTACGGCAAGAAGTATGGGTGTCGAAGTCGTTGACTAACCCTTCAAAGACAAAGTGGGAGGATTATTCCGAACAACCACATAGGAGGATATTATTCACATGAAAAAAGGTAAGAAATATATTGAAAGCGCAAAACTCGTAAACAAATCTGCGCTTTATGATACAGCAGAAGCTATGAATCTTGTTTGCAAAACAGCTACTGCTAAATTTGACGAAACAATTGAAGCTCACGTTAGACTCGGCGTTGACTCCCGTCATGCTGATCAGCAAGTTAGAGGCGCTATCGTTCTTCCCCACGGTACAGGTAAGACTGTTAGAGTTCTTGCTTTCGTTAAGGGCGACAACGTAGATAAAGCTAAAGAAGCAGGCGCTGAATTCGTAGGTGCTGAAGATTTGGTTCAGAAGATCCAGAGCGAAAACTGGTTCGACTTCGACGTAGTAGTTGCTACACCCGACATGATGGGTCTCGTAGGTCGTCTCGGTAAAGTTCTCGGTCCTAAGGGTCTTATGCCTAACCCCAAAGCAGGCACAGTTTCCCCCAACATTGCCCAGGCAATCAAGGAAATCAAAGCTGGTAAAATTGAGTACAGACTTGATAAAACAAATATCATCCACTGCCCCATCGGTAAAGCTTCCTTCGGCGCTGAAAAGCTTCAGGAAAACTTTGAAACACTTCTCGGTGCTATCATCAAAGCTAAACCCGCTGCTGCAAAAGGTCAGTACATCAAGAGCTGCGTTGTTGCTTCAACAATGGGCCCCGGCATCAAAGTTAACGGTGCTAAACTCGGCTAATTTGAATTTGATTTAAATTAACTTAAAAGATAAAAATGAACCTTCAAAAAGAGGGTTCATTTTTTGTTATATATAATTAATTTTACTGAGAAAAGCTTTTAATTACACAATATTTGAAAAGGACGGTATTATGGCTTCTCCTAATGATACTATTCGCTGTTGAAACAATGTCGCGGCAACGACCGCCGCATCACGGTCTCCGATAAAAAGCAGGGTTATAACTTCAACCATTTGCTCCCGAAGCTCCTCAACCTCGGAATCATGGATAAATAAGGAAATGAACCACTCGTTATCTTCAAAATAAGTTTCAAGCACATAAAAGGAATCTATGCTGTCGGAGATATCGGATGAGGTTATTACATCCCCCGAAAGCGCCGACAATTCTTCTATTACATCGGAATACTTTCCCAAGCAATAAAACATCCCACCGCAAGCGATCGAAAGTATCAAAACAGCCGCAATTATTTTTCCTATCAAAGAGAAGCACCCTCCTTATCCATTGCAGTAAAAGTATCTTTGCTGTATAAAAGCATCAGCAGATCTTCAATTTTTTTCTTATATTTGATTTGCACAAGATTTTCGAGATCTTTCTTGCTTAAGCCCATATTTTTCATGTTATTCTTCACGACCTTACCGTCTGAAATCAGAATTACGGGCATACTGTCTTTAGCCGTCGTCTTTTTAGGGAAAACACTCATTTTTCCGCTTGTTTCAAGGATACAGTATTGAACGTCGCTTGGATTTAATATCCCCTTTTGACGAAGCTCCTCCATAAGCTCGTCAACCGTCAACTGTACCTTTCGCATTTCATCAACATTAATTTTGCCGTCATCTATCAAAACGCTGTATTTTCCCGATACGGAATACCTCAATGCCTGACTTTTCATTGAAATAACGGAAACAAAAATCTCAAAAGCCACCAGCGAAAAAATAGAAATTAAAGTATTGATAATCGGGGTATCTATGTCCTGAATGGGGATAGTCGCAAGCTCCGAAATAATTATCGTAACCACCAATTCCGTCGGCTCAAGCTGTCCTATCTGACGCTTACCCATAATACGTATTGCAATAATGGTTATAAAATAAAAAATTGCCGTTCTGATAAATGTTATTATCATTTAATAATCTTCCTATCACACTTAAAATACTTTTCAAATTATCATCAATAGCATTTTCCCCCAACGGTAAACCAATTATACATAAATTTGGCAGTTGAATCCGTTAACGCATAAATTTATCCCCGAAGCCCTTTTCAAATAAAAGCTTCGGGGATATTAATTAGAGAATTTCTATTTCCTTTGACAGCCAAAAGGACCAAATAAGACATTTTTTCACGGGCTTACCGTAGTTTTTCTCTACGGCAAGGCGGTAAAGCTTCAACTGCTTTTCGTAACGGGAAATCAGTTCTTCCTCATCTATCCTGTCCGTCTTATAGTCGATAATAACAAAGCCGTCGTCATACTCGCAAAGCATATCAATACTGCCCTGAATGAGCAGGGTTTCATTTTCAGCCGCTTCGGGAGAATATTCCGTAGCGGGAATTTCCGTAAAAAAGCTTTCCTCACGGTAAACATTTTTTGCGGCTAAAGCCTGCGAATACAGAACACTGTTTTCAAAGCGGTCTATTCGGTAGCTTTCAGACATGACCGCATCGAATTGATCCTGCGTCAAAAGTTCAGCGTCCAGCATCCGTTTTGCCTCACTGTGAACGCCCTTACCCAATTGGGAAAGCTGCATATAGAGATGTATCGCAGAGCCCTTTCCCGCCCCCATAAGAGGCTTACCGCTTATAAACAACGGGTCTTTATAAGTAAGCTCGGTTTCGTACATTTGCGCGGCGCTTTCATCGTCAGTCAGCTCTGAAACACTCACTTTGAGAGGAATTCTCTCTTTTGGCAGATCCTTCTTGAAGAATCTTTCGTCCAATTCATCAAAAGTTATATCCAAGAACACATTTTTCCCGAGTTCACGGTTATTATTGGTATTTCTGACAGGCTCAACGTCAACGTTTTCCACGTTAACATGGAAATTTGACGGAAGAATATCGCAAAGATCCGAATGAAGAACCGTTGCCTCTTTATGTCGGCACAAGGTTGCCGTAATAAGATTTTCAAAGCTTGATGCTGAATTGACTTGAGATTTAAAAATCCCTTTACCGTCAGAGAGCAATGCCGCCTCCTGCAGTTTTGACGCTGAAACGATATCTCCCGGAGAAATAAGAACCAGCTTTTCCTTTGCTCTCGTGAATGCAACATACAAAAGACGCAAGCTCTCGGAAATATTATCACGGTGAAGCTTCATTTTGATAATCTCATTCATCAATGTCTTTTGGGTATATTCGTAGTTTTCGGAAAATCTGCTCGCAGAAATCCCCAAAGACTCATCAATATATACGGGCTGTTTATTAAAATCCTTATTTTCAAGCAGTCTGTTTAATTCGGGAACGATGCATACGGGGAATTCAAGACCTTTTGAAGCATGAATCGTAAGTATTTTCACAAAATTGCCGTTGGGCATACTTCCCAAATCGTTTGAGCTGTTCGACGACATCATCTTTTCGGCAAAGTCAACAAATCCGCTCAATGTTCCGCCACCCGTTCTGTCGCCGTAGTCGCGAGCGAAGGAGTAAAAGGACATTAAGCTGTCCCGCTTGATATTTCCCAAAGGCAAGGGTAAAACCTTAGCCAAATAAGAGGTTCGGTTGTAAATATCCCAAATCAGCGTATGTACGGGAAAGCCCACAGAACGCAGCCTGAAACGCTTCAGGTCGGCAACAAAGGAACCGAAATCAGGATCATTCTCCCCCAATTCCAACAAGGAATCATACAATCTGCCCTTCTTTCCAAAACTGCTTTCGGTGCGCAAGGACGCCATTTTATCTGCGGAAAATTCGTAAAGGCGGGAATACATAACAGCAAAAAGCGCCGCATCATCGTACGGATTATCTATGACTTTCAAATAAGCCAAAACGGTATTTACCTCTATACTGTCAACGAAGGAGCCGCTTGCCTTTGAATAACAAGGAACGTCTTCTTCATAGAAAACTCTTTCATAAATAGGCAAAACGTCCACCGTTTTGCGCAAAAGGACAGCAAAATCCCCGTAATCCACAGGTCTGATGCCGCTTTTACCGCTTACAGTCATACCGCTTGACATAATTCTCTTGATTTCACGGGCAACAAATCTTGCCTGACCTATTTTCTTATCCTCATCAGAGGTTTTGAGATAAGTCAAATATTTAACTTCAACTTCAGGCTCTTTGGTATCGGGATAAACTGCGCCGGGATTAAGCTTTTCAACCTCATCGTACTCCGTATCCCCTACTTTCGCGGAAAAAAGCTGCGAGAAAACGAAATTGGCAAACTCAAGAACTCCCGCACGGCTTCTGAAGTTCATATTAAGAGGAATATTTCTAAAAACATCTCTTTTTCGAATGAAGTTTTTCGGATTTGCGTGTCTGAAGCCGTAAATGCTCTGTTTTACGTCGCCAACACAGAAGCAGTTATCCCGTGAAATTGCGGAAAACAAAAGGTCCTGCAAGTCGTTTACATCCTGATACTCGTCAATAAGTATCTCGTCAAATTCATTTGAAATATTTTTTGCAAGCTCTGATATGACATATTCTCCTGATGCATGGTCGTATTGGGAAACCATTAATTGCAACGCCATTTTTGAAACAGCATCAAAGGAGAACATACCCTTTTTCTTCATTTCGCTGAAAATCTTGTTCCCGTAATCCTTGACCATAGCAAAAATACAGTGAACAAAGCCTTTCAGATATTCCGCATCCTTCAAAGCCTCACGGCTATCCATGAGAAAGATCTCAGAAGACAGAAGCTTTTTGAAATCATTACGGAAAAGGCTGTATTCAAGCATTTCCCTCGTACCGTTTTTACATGGAGGGCTTTTAAAAAATGAATAGTTTGCCGCTTGACAGCAACCGTCCCAATCCTTATTTCGGACGCAAGTCAGCATCTGCTTCAAAACAGCATATTCACTTTCCACAACCGCCATACCCTTTTCCTCAAAGGGTTGCGCATCAAGAACCTCATCATAAACCTTTTCATAATCCTCAAGAACGTAAAGAAGCTCATCGCAAACAGCGTCTGTCCAAAATTTTGAGCTTTCATATCGCAATTCGCAAAGCTCGGTCCATTTCTCGCCGAAAGGAATAGTCTGCAGGAAGGAATATACAGAGTTTATGGTTTCCGTCAGTTTTTTATCATTTATCTCTCCGCCAAAAACCTTTTCAACGTGCTCAAAGCCGTTCTTATAAGTATTTCGGTATTCATCGGTCAACTCTTCCATTGCCTTCGCTTTTATGTAACCGTATTCTACCGAATCTATAATTCCGTAATCGGGGGGAATATCAAGGTCCTTGAAATTACTGCGGACTATTTCACCGAGATAACTGTCAATCGTGGATATTCTGGCGCTGTGGAGAAGTAATTTTTGTTCGCGAATATGCTCTGAGGGGTTCTGAATAGCGTCGAGGATAGAAATAATTCTGTCGCGCATCTCCCCTGCCGCAAGGCGGGTAAAGGTTACGACCAAGAGACGCTGACAAGAGCCGCCGTTTTTTATGAATTCAGCCACACGGTTTGCAAGAACCGCAGTTTTTCCGGAGCCTGCCGCTGCGCTGACAATAAGACTTTCGCCTCTTGTTGTGATTGCAAGACTCTGCTGCTCTGTCCATCTATACTCACTCAATTCTCTTCCCCTCCTTATCTATTAAATCGTAAACATTATCATAAGTAACTTTATTAAGTCCCCGTTCACATCCGGAGCGTTCACAGTATTTGGAATAATCACAGTATTTGCAGGAATCAACCTTGCTGTTAATTACCGGATTTTTATATATTCTTCCGCCCGTAGTTTCTTCCGCGACAGTTCGGAGCAACGTGCGTACTCTCGAATAAAGCTTTCCGAATTCCTCAACTGTGGCAAGAGATTTCAAATCGTTTTCCTTAACAGGAATATATTTTCCCCGTCGCTCGGGGTCCATAGCGCGCAAAACGTCGGGATCGTTAAGAAAAAGACCGCTTCTTTTGTGGTTGTTCTCCATCTCTCTTTCTGCGTCGGACATATTTTCATTTCTTTTGATGGATACAGTAGACGGATTTGCATTCACGTACATACATCCTGCAGGAATCGGATTCGAGCCGAAAAGCGACGCTCCGTTTTCACTTAATGCATAAAGGTACACAAGCATTTGGATATCCAATCCATAATACAAGTCTTCTATGCTGAAGCTTTTACTTCCGCTTTTATAGTCAATAACTCTAACGAATTTTTTGCCGTCGCGTTCATAAACGTCAACACGGTCGATTTTACCCACCATAGTCACGTAGCCGCCGTCATAGGGAATGTGCACGGGTCGAACGCCGCTGTCATAGGAAACTTCAAGTTCATATTCAAATGGTTCAAAGCGTGTTTTTTCAAGTTCCTCTCGGAACATTTTCAACAAACGGAATATTCTGCGCACGAGTTCTTCAAAATGCTTACACTGTCCCACACCGGGAGATTCTTCCCCGAAAAGATTTTTGAGATATATTTCCGAAAAAGTATTCAACGAGGCTAAAAGAGTCTCGTCGGAGCCGGCTCCGCCGTTATCAAAAACGTATTTTAGCGCGGCATGAATGAAATTTCCCGTTTCAATGGCATCAAGCTTCGCCAAACGCTGCTTTTGAAGATTCATTCCGTAACGGAAGAAATACCCAAAACGGCATTTGTAGAAGTTCGCAACTCTGGAAGCGGAAAGGGTCTGATTTTTTCCAAAAAGAGCCTCTGCCTTTTCCGAAGACAATTCTGTGGGAAGGATTTCGGAACTGCCGCCAAAGCCCTTTTCCGCAAAATAATTATCAAGAGAGGTAATTCCGTATTTCTTACAAAGCTCATAAGCTGAATCAATATTTCTCATGCGCGAAAGAATTCCTTCGGCATCCGAGGCGGCAGGATATGAGTTTTCCGAAAGCATAGGGAAAAGCCCTTTTATTTCAGTGATAACGGAGGACGGAACCGAAGCCGCGCCGCCCACGTTGTAACTGAGGAGCAGTTTTTCCGAAGGGGCAGAAACTGCATAATACGCAAGAAAACGCTCAAACAGAACCTTTTCGGTATCGCTTCTGCCCACAGAAATATTATATTTTTCAAGTGTTAATTTATCCTTGTTGTCAAGGATCGAAACGGCAGAATCGTTTTTCGGGAAAACGCCGTTCATCAATCCGATCACGAACATTATTTTGGGAGAATTATAGGGTGTCGTTTCAGCCCCGCCCGCAACGACCGCATTTGAAAATACGGGAATTATTCCTATATTTCTGCTTTCAATAACGGACATGAGTATCTCAGAATATTCCTCCGCTGAAACCTTATCTTCCCCCGAAGTCAGAACGAATTCATCAAGGCTGTCAATTACAAGCTCATAGACCTGCTTCTGTTCGGAAGCAAGCTCTTCTTCTCCGTATTCGCGGTACTCGCTTTCAAGGGCTTCCAATTTTGAAGGAAGCTCCATATACATAAATAAATTATACAAAGCGGTGGAATAGCCCAAAACCGTAGAGTCGAACTTTTTAATTTCCTCTTTGAAAAAGTCTATCAAATCAACGATCCTGCGTCTGACGGTGTTGATCCGTTCAAGCAAAGCCTTGTCCTCATCGCTGTCTGAGGTCTCGGAAAAGCCTCTTACGCTGAAGGTAAAATCTCGGAGAAGTCTGTCGTAGCTTATGCTCCACTGAACCGTATAATTTTCAAAAAGCGAAATGTCTTCTACGGAAAGCCCCGTGATACCCGTTTTCATTAAAGTCAGAACGGACTCACGGGTAATATTATTTATTAAAATATCAAAAAGCGTACGAATAAAAAGTATAACGGATTTCTTTTTCAAAGCCGTTTTCTTGTGGTAAAAAAGAGGGATATTGTATCTGTCAAAAACAGGCTCCAGTACGGACGAATACATTTCCATATCACGGGCAATAACCATTATATCCCCGTAATTATACCCTTTTTCGCTGACAAATTCTTTTATTTTCGATGCAACGAAATCAGCCTCGTCATAAAAATCGTTGGCCTTATATAAAGAAATATCACTGATACTGTCGGCATAAACCGTTTTTTCGTCTCTGAAAAAATTCCTTTGGAGAAAATCAATCTCTTTACTTACGAAGCGAGAGTTTTTATTCAAAACCAAAATTTCGGGCTTTATATCATGACGGGAAGCGCTTCCCAAAAGCTTGCGGACGCACTCTCCTGCCGCTGAAAACAACGAAAGCTTGCTTTCCGAACGGGATTCAGAGGGTAAAGAAACCGTTACATTGGCGCCTGAAAGCATAAAGGCGTCCAAAACCTTAAGCTCCTGCGGTGTAAACATCTTGAAGCTTTCGCAAAATACAGACGTTCCGCAAAAAAGTCGCTTTGAAGAAATAAGCTCCGCAAATACAGACAAAATATCGGCGTCGTCAAAGGATCCTCTTTCGGTAAAGGCGGAATACGCCTCATAACAGAGAGAAATATCAAGCAGCTTAGGCTCTTTTTCTTCTTCTGCGGCAGCACGAAATTCTTTCGGAGTAACAAGAGACTGCTTAAGGTCTGCAATCGCAGTACTCATAAGCGCTATAAAACGGGGACTTATTCTCTCTGCGGGATAGTACTCAAAATGGTCACTTACGCTGTGTATAGACTTCATCATCAGCGCATTTCTGCCGCCACCGCTGATGAAGCCGTTTTTTCCCACACCGTATTCAGTAAAAACGAAGGACGCAAGGCGTTTCATTGAAAGTATTTTTAAAAAGGGCATGGCTTCTGCGCCGAGAGCATTAAGATAAAAGCGCTCGGTTGAGACCGTATATTGGTCGGGCACAAGAATAATGATTTTTTTACCTATTTCTCCCGACATAGTCCTGCCTTTTTCCAGCAAGGACTTTACCCGACAAAATATTTCTGATGTTTTTCCGCTTCCGGACGGTCCTAAAATCAAATTAAATTTCACAAAAACACCCCTTCGTTACAAATTGCGGAATACTTCCCACACTATCATTGAAACCAACATAAGGAAATGAAAAACAAAAAACAATCTTAAAATTACGGAAGATAATTTATTTTTCTTAAGATAAAAAATATACTGGCTTATTGCAGAAAAAACGTAAGCCACCCGAATATTACGGGGAAAACATAAATAAAATCTATCATTTTACCGTACCGTCCAAAGAATTGAGCACAAACTCCGCAAAAGAAATCATTTTCTCCTTAAAAAGAAGCTCTGTTAATGCGCAATTTATACCCTGAATGAAAACAATAAGAGCACAGGGGAAAATAAAGAAACAAAAAAACGGGTTTAACTCAACGGCTTCAGCAAAATTCAAGCTTAAAATTTGCACAAAAGCTCTTGTGGCACCGCATCCGGGACAAGTAATCTGAAATAAACGCTCGAAAATACATATTTTAAGGTCATTCTGACCGAAATAAGCCAACAAACCGAATCCCGCAAACAGTAGAACGTACAACAGTATTCGAACGTAAGATTTCTTCAACAGATTCAATAGATTCACCCTTTCAAAATCGAAGTATAAATCCCCGATTCACAGCAAATAATGATACTACAGGAAAACATCCCTGAATTCGAGGAAAGTACGGAAACATAAAATGATAAATAAGGTCGTTATCTGCGGAATAAACACTTCAGACCTGAAAGTTATTCCAAGCAAAGAACAAATAGAGCTTCTGATCAAGGTCAAGCAGGGGGATAAAGCCGCAAGAGAAAAAATAATTAACGGAAACTTAAAATTAGTTCTCAGCGTAGTCCAACGGTTTTCTTCAAGAGGAGAAAATCCCGATGACCTTTTTCAGGTCGGTTGTATAGGACTCATAAAATCCATAGATAATTTTGATATAAACCAAGACGTAAAATTTTCCACCTATGCGGTTCCGATGATAATAGGCGAAATACGGCGGTACCTGAGGGATAACAACAGCATAAGAGTAAGCCGCTCCATGAGAGACACAGCATACAAGGCGCTCTCCGCAAAAGAGGAGCTTATGCGGGAGTCAAACAGAGAGCCGACAATAGAAGAAATCGCCGCCAAGCTGAACCTTCCGCGAGAAGAAGTCGTTATAGCTATGGAGGCAATTGTGGAACCGATTTCTCTTTATGAGCCCGTTTACAACGATGAAACGGATTCAGTATATGTAATGGATCAAGTCAGAGATAAAAACAGCAGCGACAGCAACTGGATTGAGGAAATTTC
>JAFSAH010000001.1 GCA_017441125.1 Clostridia bacterium | reverse complement strand
AATTCGTTATTGCTGCTTGCTTCCGCAACTCCTTCCTTTGAGAGTTTTTACGGCGCTGAATCGGGGAAAATAACGAAATCAACTCTTACCCAGAGATTTAACGGACAACCGTTACCCGAAATTATCGTCGCTGATATGCACAACGAAGTAATGGCGGGTAACAGAAGTATTTACAGCTCGGTTCTTATGCGTGAAATTGAGAAAAACATTAAAAACGGACAGCAAAGTATTCTTTTTTTGAACAGGCGCGGATATAATTCTTTTGTATCCTGTCTCAGTTGCGGTGAACCCGTAAAATGTCCCTATTGCGGAATTGCATTATCCTATCATAAAAATCTCAACAGATTGGTTTGTCATTATTGCTCCTACAGCATTGATGTTCCGAAGCAGTGTGATAAATGCGGTTCTGAGCTTATACGTTATAAAGGGGCAGGCACCCAAAAAGCGGAAGACGAGCTTTTGAAGATTTTCCCCCAACTGCGAATAAAACGTATGGATGCCGATACGGTCACCGGAAAAACCGACAGAGACGATATCCTGAATTCCGTTAAAAATAATGAATGTGACGTTTTATTGGGGACTCAGATGATAACAAAGGGCTTGGATTTTCCGAACGTTACGTTAGTCGGAGTTCTTATGGCGGATATGTCGTTGTATTCGTCCGATTTCAGAGCTTACGAAAAGACTTTTTCGCTCATAACTCAAGTCGTCGGCAGAGCAGGCAGGGCTGAAAAACACGGAAGAGCTGTGGTTCAGACCTTTTCACCCACACACCGGGTTTTGAGGTATTCATTTGCTCAGGATTACGAGGCATTTTATAATAATGAAATGGCGCTAAGGCGGTCGTTGGTATATCCACCGTACTGTGACCTTTGTCAAGCCGTTTTTGTTGCTCCTACGGAAGATTTGGCTTTTAAGGGGGCTGAAAAATTTATTGAAATGGTCAGTTCCGAAATGGAAGGCGCAAGTTTGCCTGTAAGGATTATTAAGCCGAAGCCAACCTCCGTTCCTATGGTTGACGGGAATTACAGAGTGAGAACTCTTATCAGATGCAAAGACGTTTATGCACAAAGAGAAATTTTCAGAAAAATATATATAGAATTCAGCAAGGATAAAGAATGCAAGGATATTCAAATGACTTTGGATATGAATCCTGCGGTGGTGTATTAAACCGTTTAAATCGGGAAAAATTAAAGGAGAATAGAAAATGGCGTTAAGAGAAATAGTAAAAGAAGGGTACGAAAGTCTTTCAAAAGTCTGCAAGCCCGTGACCGCTTTTGATTCAAAATTAAAAACCCTTGTAAAGGATATGACCGATACACTTATTGCTGCGGACGGTCTTGGTCTTGCAGCTCCTCAGATCGGTATTCTTCGTAGATTGGCTATTGTAATTGACGATAACGGTGATTTTATTACACTTATTAACCCTGTTATAACAGAAAAATCAGGGGAACAGTTTGCAAACGAGGGCTGTCTTTCCGTGCCCGGAGTTTTCGGTAAAACAAAACGCCCTGCAAAGGTAACGGTAGAGGCTTATGATGTTGACGGAAATAAGTTTTCCCTTACAAGAACAGGCATTACAGCTGTTTGTATCTGTCATGAAACAGACCATCTTGACGGTAAACTTTTCAGAGAACACGTTATAGAATATTTGCATGAGGATGATGAATAATGCGTAGTATTTTTATGGGGTCTTCGGATTTTGCCGTTGAATCGCTGAAAGCAATGATCGAAAGCGGATACGAGGTCAATGCGGTTGTTTCTCAGCCCGATAAACCAAAGGGCAGAGGATATACTTTGACACCAACACCTGTAAAGGCGTATGCCTTAACGCTTGACATTCCCGTATATACACCCGATAAGATCAAAAACGGTGAGCTTCAGGAGCTTCTCGACGAAGTGAAACCCGATGTTATCATAGTTGCGGCTTACGGAAAGATCCTTCCGCCCTATATTTTGAACTATCCTCCAAAGGGTTGCATCAATGTTCATGCTTCTTTGTTGCCAAAATACAGAGGTGCGGCGCCTATAAATTTCTGTCTTATTGACGGAGAAGAAAAAACGGGAGTTACAACGATGCTTATGGACGAGGGCTTGGATACGGGCGATATGCTTTTGAAAGCAGAAACCGAGATCACGGCTGACGACGACGTGGGAACACTCCATGACAGACTTGCCCAAATGGGTGGCAAGCTTCTCGTTGCTACCCTTAAAGCTTTGGAAGAGGGAACCCTTGTTCCCGAAAAGCAGACGGGCGAAAGCTCTTACGCTTCAATGATTACAAACGAAACGAGAAAAATTGACTTTACAGACTCATCAAAGAACATTGTAAACAGAGTAAAGGGGCTTTCTCCGATTCCTGCAGCATATGCTCTTTGCGGAGGTAAAAACACGAAAATTTTTAAAGCGTCCGTTGTTGAAAATCACATCAGCGGAGATTATGAATGCGGTCAGGTGGTTCCCGGAAAGGAGCTTATCGTCCGCACAGGAGACGGTTTTATCCGAATTGACGAAATTCAGCCCGAAGGAAAAAAACGAATGGGTGGCGCGGATTTCTTAAGAGGAAATAAACCTGAAAAATTTGAATAAATTATTATTGTTATGTTATAACGGAGGTAACGTAATGCCCGTATATTACGGAATAGATATATGGTATTTGATTTTGATTTTACCTGCGCTTGTGTTATCTGTGTATGCGCAGTTTAAAGTAAAATCCACTTATGCGAAATATGCAAAGGTCATGTCGCGAAGAGGAATGACTGCAAACGATGCGGTCTCGTTTATCCTTAGAAACAACGGTATAACGGATGTTTCCGTTCAGCCCGTTGCAGGCGAGCTTACAGACCACTACAGCCCTAAAGAAAAAATAATCAGACTTTCGGAAGGTGTTTTCGGAAAGACTTCCGTTGCCGCTTTGGGAATAGCCGCACATGAGGCAGGGCATACAGTTCAGCATTACAGTAATTACGGTCCCATAAATTTCAGAAATGCACTTGTTCCCGTTGCAAATTTAGGCTCAGTGCTTGCAATGCCTTTGATATTGATTGGCTTTGTGTTTAATTTTTCCACACTTATAAATCTCGGTATTATATTTTTTGCTACGGCAACACTTTTTCAGCTTGTAACCTTACCCGTTGAATTGAACGCATCTTCAAGAGCGATGAAAGCCCTTGAATCAAGCGGCGCTCTGAACGATGAAGAACTGAAAATGACAAAGAAGGTTTTGACTGCTGCCGCTTTGACTTATGTTGCGGCTCTTGCCGTATCCTTCGCGCAACTTTTAAGATTGATTTTGATTTCAAGCGGACGTAGTAATCGAAGAAGGTAGAATTAAATGAAAACAGATATTGCATCTCTCAGCTTTGATGAACTTTCTGCTTTTGTTGCGGAAATGGGTCTGCCGAAATTCAGAGCAGGTCAGATCTACAGAAATATTTCAAGAGGTATTCTTGATTTCAATGAAATGACCGATTTGAGTCTTGATTTGCGAAAAAAACTTGACGAGTCTGCGCAGCTTCCTGTTTTGAATATAAAGAAAAAACTCGTTGACAGCGACGGGACAGTGAAATACTTGTTTGAGCTTTATGACGGCGCTTTAATTGAGGCTGTAGTTATGAATTACAAGCACGGAAATTCCGTTTGTATTTCTTCTCAAGTCGGATGTCGAATGGCGTGTGCTTTCTGCGCAAGCTCTTTACACGGACTTCAAAGAAGTCTTACGGCGGGGGAAATGTACTGCCAGGTGGCTCTTTTGAATAAACTTCACGGAGTTTCTTCCATTGTAATCATGGGAATCGGAGAGCCTTTGGATAATTATGATAATCTTTTGAGGTTTTTGAGAAATCTTAAGGATGAACGCGGTATGAATATGAGCCACCGCCATGTGTCTGTTTCAACTTGCGGACTTGTTCCCAAAATTCTGGAGCTTGCAAATGAAAAGCTTCAAATTACATTATCAATATCTCTTCATGCGCCTGATAATGAAACACGAAGCAAAATAATGCCTGTAAATAAGAGTTATGATGTTGCGAAGCTTATTTCTGCTTGTAAGGAATATATTCGTATTGCAGGAAGAAGAATTTCCTTTGAGTATACTCTTATAAAAGGAATAAACGACAGCGATAAGCACGCTGAAACTTTGGCAAGACTTCTTAAAGGAATGCTTTGCCATGTAAATCTTATAAATGTTAATTATGTTGAAGAACGTGGGCTTCAACCCACATCTCCCGAAAGAGTAAAGCGCTTTGGGGAAATACTTACTTCAAGAGGTATAAATACAACTCTTAGACGTTCGTTAGGCAAAGAGATCAATGCCGCGTGCGGACAGCTTCGTCAGACGGCGCTGAAAGAAAATTAGAAAAATTTATTTATCCCCTTTAGATAGCTTCAAGGAGGCAAACTATGAAAATTTACGGAATGACGGATGTTGGAAAGGTTAGATCAAACAATCAGGACACATTCGGTTTTTGTGAATATGATGAAAACTGCTGTTACGCTGTGGTTTGTGACGGTATGGGTGGCCATGCCGGAGGTAATATTGCAAGCGAAACAGCAACGGAAGCCATAAAACAAGTGCTTTCAGATGCTTACGAGGTTTTCGGCAGAGACCGAGATATTTGTAAGCTGCTTGAGTCTGCTTTGAAAAAGGCAAATGATACTGTTTTTGCTAAATCTATTGAAGAACCTGACCTAAAGGGAATGGGTACAACTGCCGTTATTGCTTTTTATATTGATTCTTCAATGTATGTGGCTCATGTGGGCGACAGCCGTGCGTATATGTTTACCGAAGGTCAGCTTGTTCCCGTAACAAGAGACCACAGTGTTGTTCAGGAAATGTTGGATAGCGGAGAGATAACTCCCGAAGAGGCTGAGAATCATCCCTATAAGCATGTAATAACACGTGCTATCGGTATTGTTTCAGGTGTAGATGTTGATAGCAACAAGCTTGAAAATTACAGCGGTGAAACTATACTTCTTTGCTCCGACGGTCTTACCACGATGGTTTCACTTAAAGAGATCGAGAATGTTTTGAATACAGAAAAGCCGGAAGACGTTTGCGAAAAGCTTATTGCGCTTGCAAATGAACACGGCGGTAAAGATAATATTACGGTTATCCTCCTTGTTAATGATTCAGAAGGGGGTAATGAGGCTTGAAAAATCTTGTCGGAAGCATTCTGAATGAAAGATATAATATAATTGACGTTGTAGGCATAGGCGGTATGGCTGTTGTGTATAAGGCTGTTGATATGTTGGAAAACCGCTTTGCCGCAATTAAGATACTCAAAGAGGAATTCATTAAAGACGAACGCTTCAGAAAACGCTTTCTTAATGAATCAAGAGCCATTGCAATGCTTTCCCATAAAAACATCGTAGACGTTTACGATGTTAATTTTGAGGGCGAAATACAATACATCGTTATGGAATTCATTGAAGGCAGAACTCTCAAAGAATATATTACCGTTACGGGAGCATTGCCAGCGGCTGAAGCTATCGGTTATTGCAAACAGATTCTCAGTGCCCTTCGTCATGCGCATGAACGCGGTGTCGTTCACAGAGATATTAAGCCTCACAATATAATGCTTCTTGATGACGGTACGGTAAAGGTTACAGACTTCGGTATTGCTCATGTGTCAAATTTTGAAACTGTAACCATGACTGATACTGCCATAGGTTCTGTTCATTATATCAGCCCCGAACAGGCTCGCGGTCTGGCAACCGATGAAAAGTCTGACATTTATTCTACGGGTGTAATGCTTTATGAAATGGCAACGGGTCAACTTCCGTTTACTGCCGAAACTCCCGTTTCCGTTGCTCTTATGCAGGTTCAGCAAGAGCCAAAGCCTCCTCGTGAAATAAATCCTTCTATACCCGTCGGCCTTGAGCAGATTATCCTCAAGGCAATGCAAAAAGACCCGAATCGCAGATATTTGCAGACAAAAGAGTTTTTGATCGATTTGAAAATTCTTGAAGATAACAGGGATATTGTATTTGGATATAAATTCGATAATGAAAAAGATCCTTCAAAATCCGAGTCGGAAAATCCCTCGGGACAGGAAAAGCCGAGTGCTCCCGATAAGGTAAAAAAAGACCCTCCCAAAAAGAAAAGAAAAAAGAAAACTGCAAAACAGTACCGCAGGGCAAGACTTCGTAATAAATTCTTGTCCGCAACGGCAGGTGTTTTTCTTGGGGCAATTCTTGCATTGCTTGGCTTTGGCGTAATGACAATGATGGTTGAGCAGTTCAATGAAAATCTTGTTGATATTCCGTCTCTTGTAGGTAAAATTGCTGATGATATAGTTGAAGATCCTGTCTATAAGCGCAATTTTGTATTTGAGATTGAAGAGGTTTACGACGATACAATAGGTGTCGGTATGATCGTTTCTCAGTATCCTGCAGAAGGCTCTTACGCAGTCGGCACAACGATTGAACTGAAGGTAAGTAAGGGTAAGCGCGAGGTTGTGGTTCCTGATTTGACCAACTGGGACAAGGCTCAGGCTGTTTTAAAATTAAAGCAATCAGACCTTGACTGGGAAGTAATTCAGATACAAAGCGCTACTGTCGAAGAGGGCTTCGTTATCAGAACAGAGCCTGCGGCGCACTCGACGGTCCCTGTTTCCACAAAAATTAAAGTATATGTAAGCTTCAGCTCTGAGGTCGGTCAGGTATATATGCCCGGTGTTGTGGGACTTACAAAAGAGCTTGCCGTAACAGCCTTGTATAAGGAATCTCTCTTCCCCATAATCAGAGAGGAATACCATGATACGGTTGCAGCAGGTTACGTTATTTCCCAGAGTGTGGAAAAGGATACGATTATAGATAAGGGCGCCGATGTTATAATTTATATCAGTAAGGGCTCTATTTTAGATGCCATTGAAAACGGAACTTATGTTCCTGAAGGTTGAGTTTGCTAATGATCGGAAGAATTTATAAAGGTACGGGCGGTCTTTATACTGTTAAAACGGAAAAAGGCTATTTGGAGCTTAAGGCGAGAAAAAATATCCTTAAGAAAGGCGCTGAACTCAGGGCAGGCGACTATGTTGAATTGAGTGACAGTGTTATTGAAGAGCTTATTCCGAGAAAAAATACTCTTATAAGACCTCCTGTTTCCAATATTGACAAGCTTCTTATTGTAATAGCATTAAGAAATCCCGATCCATGCTTTTACAATATTGATAAAATGATCGCAGTGGCTGAATATCACGGTATAGAGCCTGTGCTTATTCTGAATAAAAACGACTATGAGGATACTTCAGGCGTTTCTCAGGTTTACGGGGAGCTTCCCTATAGGTCTTATTTCATTTCCGCTTCCGAAAGAATAGGTACAGATGCGGTTATAAATGAGATCAATGGCTGTACCTGCGTTCTTTCGGGTGTTTCGGGGGTAGGGAAATCCACTTTGCTCAACGCTATTGCTCCCGAGCTTTTGCGAGAAACGGGGGACGTCAGCGAACGCCTGCGCAGGGGTAAGCATACTACACGGTGCGCGGAGCTTTTTGATGTTTGCGGCGGAACGATTGCAGATACCCCGGGCTTCTCTTCTTTGGAATTGGAGGCCTTTGACCTTAAGGACAGAAGCAAGCTTGCAGAGTGTTTTTCTGAATTTCGAGAGTTCTTTTCCGAATGCAGATTCCATGATTGCGCTCATGTTAAAGATCTCGGCTGCGCAGTCAGAGAAGCTGTAGAAGAAGGAAAAATTAAGAAAAGCAGATACGAAAGCTATATTCAGATGTATGAAGAACTTGGTGAGTATAAAAAATGGGAAGACAAGTAAAGCGCGCTGTAATCTTCTGTTGGTCGGAAAGTGACCGCAAACCGTTGGAAATTCTTGACAGCGACTACATAATTTGTGCCGACAGCGGCTTTAAGTATGCTGAAAGGTTGGGAATTAAACCCGATTTGTTGTTGGGAGATTTTGATTCTTATTCTGCTGACGGTAATGAGAGTGATAATGTCGTTATTCTTCCAACCGAAAAGGACGATACCGATGCTATGTATGCCGCAAAATATGCCGTTTCAAAGGACTTTGATGAAATAATTCTGGCAGGAGGTATAGGTGGCAGGGAAGACCATACAAAGGGCGCTGTTTCTGTTTTGAAATACATCAGGAAAAAATGCAAGGGCTATATTTCAGACGGTTATACAACGGTTAATATAGTTAAAAGCGGTGAGCGATTGACTATCCCTTATGATGAAAAAATTTGTTATATTTCAGTATTTCCTTGCGGTGAGAGGACTTACGGTGTGACCTTGAAGGATATGAAATATGAGCTTGAAAATTATACTGTTCGTTCGGATTTCCCGATAGGCGTTAGCAATGAACAGAAGAAAAACAAAGATTCGCTTATTACGTGCGGCAGAGGCGGTCTGGAAGTCTATACTATATATAATAAATAGGTCAGAGAAATGTTTTTTAATTATTTTATTGTAGAAGGGTGGTGTAATTTATGGGCCTTTTATTCGGACGTAACAAGAAAAGCAAACCAAAGGCTGTGGCTTTTGTAGACTACGAGCATTGGTATATTTCAATGGAGAAGCTTTATAATATGAAGCCCGATCTCCAATCTTGGGTAAACTCTATTATGGAAATGGCAGATGTTAAGGAAATAGTTTTTTTCGCGGATTTTTCCAATGCATCAATCGCAAGTGATATTCCTCGTATCAGAGGTTTTTCAAACAAGATTATTGAAACGCGTAATGTCAATCCTAAAAATGAAAAGGATTTTACTGATTTTATAATGTTGGATCATATTTACCAACAGGCATTCCAGAATGACGGTACGGAAATGTTTATTATTTTTACAGGGGATGCTCATTTTAATTCCGTTGTTGCGTTTTTGAAAACTTTTTGCAAAAAGCAGGTCGGCGTATTTGGTGTAAAAGGTGCTTTCAGTAATCAGCTGAAAATGTCTGCTTCTTGGTGGCTTGAGATTCCCACCGATGATGATTTGAATAAAATATACAGTGATATGATTCTTAAGAATTTTAAATTTCTTGAGTCAAAAAGAAAACCTAAAAGTAAGATCACGTTTGAAAAAACCGTTCAGACCGTCGCTAAATATAATAAGGTCAAGCCCGAGTTGATTTCCAAGGCGATGAATGACCTTATTGCAAAAGGTTATATTGTGCGTAAAGTTGAGTATATTAAGGGTTCAAAGACGGTTTCTCTTAAGGCTGATTTCAAAAAGCTTGAAAACGACGGACTTTGGGTCAACGGTGATTGAGCTGAAAGTGCTCTCGGATAATTATTGAATATATTTTGGAAGAATTTCTTTTGAGTTCTTATTCTGTTTTTTATTGCGTTATGATTTAAAAAAAGACAAAATTTTGAGTTAGTAATAAAAATGTGCTAAAATTTACCTTGTTTGTATCTTGACAAAGTCTTTAAGACTTCGTATAATAAATATATACAAATATTTTCTGTTTTCAGGAATTGCTTTTGTATAATTTTAAAAAGATAGGGTGAAAGAAATGAAAAAAACATTATTAACAGTACTCGTTTTAACCGTGATTGTCATGTCTTGGAGTGTCGTCTCTTTGGCTGCAACCTCTTCCGCAAGCTATGCAACAGTTGCTCCTGAAATTGATGGCGTGATCGATGATATTTGGAAGACAACCGAAGCTCAGGAAATTGTCGGACACTCCAGTGACTGGGTTGTAGGTAGTGTAACCGGTTATTCCAAGATCCTTTGGGATGAAGAGGCTATTTACTATCTCATAGTTGTTACTGACATTACAGTGGGAATAGAGCCTTCGAGTTTGGAAACAGACAGCATAAACCTTTGGATTTCCGAAACTAACACGGAATATGATAATTTCGTAGATGACGTTAGTGATTATCTTTTTATTATAACTAGTTCGGGAGAATCAAAGCTTCTTTATTTTGATAAAGGCGTTGTTATTGACCCCGAATATACCGCTGAAGAAAGTAAATCCGTTGTAGGCTTTGTTAAAACAGACGAAGGCTATGTTGCAGAACTTAAACAGGGTTACCTTTCTGAAATTACTCCTCAAGCAGGACATATTTTAGGATATACCTTCTCCCTCAACGATGATAAAAACAATGACGGTGCAAGAGACTGTTACTGTTATTCTGCACGTGATCTGGAAAACGGTGGATTTGAAACCAAATATTGGGATCAGACAAATGCTCTCGGTGAGGTTGAATTCCTTGCTAAACCCGAAATTCCTGAAGACCCCACAGATCCCGAAGAACCCACAGAACCTGATGAACCTACAGATCCTGTAGACCCTGTAGAGCCCACAGATTCCGTTGATCCCGTAGAACCCGATGAACCTACAGATGATCCTGTAGATGTTCCCGATCTTCCCGGGCTTGATCCTATTGATCCCTCTGATAATCCTACAGATGAACCTGCCGACGAACCTACAGATGACCCCGCAGACGAACCTGTCGATGAACCTGTAGACGACCCCGCAGACGAACCTGCAGATGAACCTGCAGACGAACCCGCAGACGAACCTGTCGATGAACCGGTAGATGATCCCGTCGATGAACCTGTAGATGAACCCGTCGATGAACCTGTCGATGAACCTGTAGAAGAACCCGTCGATGAACCTGTCGATGAACCTGTAGAAGAACCCGCAGATGACCCTGCTGATGAGCCCGTGGACGATCCCGCAGACGAACCTACAGATGATCCTGCAGAACCTTCTGAACCTGCAGATTCCGACGTTACAGAAGAACCTTCAAAGCTCGGAACACCTGCTATTATCGGAATCGTGGTTGCCGCTGCAGCTGTTATCGTTATAGTTGTTTTGGCTCTCACTAAAAAGAAGAAATAATTAATTAAAATTCCAAACTGAAAAATAGCGATAATTTGGCGTATAGAAAGGTACCGAGGCTTCAGATGAAGCCTCGGTTTTTTGATGCGATTTCTTATTTTGTTCTAAATTATATGATAATTAGGGAGTTTTTGGTAACAATTAAGTTATCTATTTACTTTTTCATTATTCTGTGTTATAATAAATTACAAGGCATCTTTCGACGGAGATGTTTTGTTTTTAATTATAAGTTTGTGAAAGGATCAAGATTTATGACAAGCTATGTAACATACGGAAAAAAACGTAAAACAAATAAAACAAGCAAACTCATATTCGGTGTGCTTGCTCTTGCATCTTTGGTACTTGTCCTCTTTATGTTTATAAGATATACTGACGTTTTAAATTTAAAAAAGGCTGTAGATAAAGAAATTGAGAATTTGAATTCCCAAACCGAATATCTTACATCCCAGAAACAGCAAAAAGAATCCGAATTGGAAAATTTGGAAAGACAAATGGGCATTCTTGAAGCCGAGTATGCTTCATATCAGGACTAGGAGGTTTTTAAATGAGATTGTTTTGTTTAATAATAATTGCAATATCTCTTCTCGTTTCCGGAACCTTCGGACTTCTGACTTTTAAAATAGACAGCGAGGTTTCCAGGCTTGAAGATGAAAAGGCGGCAATAACCGAGCGTAACGACACTTATTCTGCGGATATTTTGGCTCTTCAGGAATCTATTGACATTATTTCTTCTGAAAAAGCAGAGCTTGAAGAAAAACTTGTTTATGAAAGAAAAATGGCTTCATATAAGGTTGAACCTACTGTATTTTTGACATTTGATGACGGAACCTCATCCAATACTCATAAAATACTTGATATCCTTAATGCGGCAGGGGTTAAAGGTACATTCTTTGTCGTAGGCTCTCAGGTCGTAAATAACGGTTCCGTAGCTCGCGAAGCTGTAAAGAGGATTGTTGATGAGGGACACACTCTTGCAATTCACTGCTATAATCACACCTATGCTGAAATATATAAATCAAAAGAGGCATATTTTGCGGATTTTGATAAAGTAGTTGCACTTCTCGAAGAGATAACGGGAACATCTCCCAATATCGTCAGACTTCCAAGCGGAACATACAGTGCAAAGCTTTTCTGTAAACAGTATTCAGGAACAACAGACACTTATTATGAAATAGTTTCAGAGCTTTATGCACGAGGTTATGAGGTTATAGACTGGAACATTGATACTGAAGACTTTACTACTGCCACAGGGGTTGCGAAAATAATCAGTAATGCCATAAGCGGTGCAAAAACACGTCTTACAAGAGAATATAAAACAGCAGTTATTCTCATGCACGATACAGTTGACACTTATAAGGCGCTTCCGGAAATTATTTCACAGCTTAAAGCTATTCAGACTTCAGACGGTAAAATTTTCCGCTTTGAAATGCTTGAAAACGGCGGATATGTTTCAAGACAGGTTGCTGAAATTACAAAACCGGAATAAGACGGAATTTGAAAGGAATCATTAGTAATGAAAATCGTTATAAAAGTCGGCTCTTCGACCCTTACCCATGACAGCGGTAAGTTTAATCTCAGATATATAGACAAGCTTGTAAGGGTTATTGCCGATATTAAAAGCATGGGACATCAGGTAATATTGGTTTCATCCGGCGCGCAGGTTGCAGGCATGGCAAGACTTCATTTAAAAGAAAAGCCCGCAGAGCTTAAGAAAAAACAGGCTCTCGCGGCAGTCGGTCAATGTGAGCTTATGTCAATTTATGATAAGTTCTTTTCCGATTACGGCTACAACGTGGGACAGATACTTCTTAACAAAGAGGTTATGGACGTTCCTCAAATGAGCGAAAATGTGACCAATACGTTCAATGCGCTTTTGGAATACGACTGCATTCCCATTGTTAATGAAAACGATAGCGTTGAAGTTGAAGAAATTAAGATTGGCGATAATGACACCCTTTCTGCAGTTGTTGCTACGTTTATTAATGCAGACAAGCTCATAATCCTTACAGACGTTGATGCTCTTTACGACGATAATCCCTCTGAAAATGAAATGGCTCGTCCTATCAGAACCGTCGAGGTTATTGATGATTATATTCGAGGTCTCGCAGGGGATACCAACTCCAATAAGGGTACAGGCGGCATGATAACTAAAATTCATGCGGCTGAAATTGCTACGGAAGCAGGCACGGATATGTATATAACATTGGGCAGTAACCCGGAAGTTATCTATGATATAATTCAGGGTAAACGTATAGGAACTCTGTTTAAATCAAAGAAAGCAGGTAACTGAAATGGAATATTTAAATAAAATTGGTGCGGCTGCGAAAAAAGCTTCTTATGAACTTTCAGCGCTTTCTACAGATAAAAAAAATGAAGCTCTCAGATTAATTGCCGAAGAGCTTATAAAACAGGCTGACTACATAATTGAAGAAAATAAAAAGGATCTTGAGGCGGCATCTGCGGCAGGAGTTAAAAGTAATATGCTTGACAGACTTATGCTTGACGAAAAACGTATCGCAGGTATTGCCGAAGGTGTTAAGCAAGTTGCAGCATTATCAGACCCTATCGGTGAAGTTATTCACGCTGAAAAGCGTCCGAACGGACTCCTTGTTGCAAAAACGAGAGTACCTCTCGGAGTCATTGCAATAATTTATGAGGCACGTCCCAATGTTACGGCAGATGCGGCGGCTCTTACATTGAAATCCGGTAATGCAGTAATTCTCAGAGGTGGCAAAGAGGCTATCCGTTCAAATATCGCTCTTGGAAATATCATGCGTCAGGCTCTTAAATCCTGTGGAATCGATGAAAACGCGGTTCAGGTAATAGATGATACGTCAAGAGAGACCTCAACAGCGCTCATGCAGTTGACTGATTATGTGGACGTTCTTATTCCGAGAGGCGGGGCAGGGCTTATCCGTTCTGTTGTTGAAAATGCAAAGGTTCCCGTTATAGAAACAGGAACAGGTAACTGTCATATTTACGTTGACGGCGAATGTGATATTGATATGGCTCTCGATATTCTTTATAATGCCAAAACACAAAGAACCTCTGTATGTAATGCGGCGGAAAGCCTTTTGGTTCATAAGGATGTTGCGGAACTTTTCTTACCGCTTGCGCAAAAACGCCTTGACGAGAAAAACGTTGAGATAAGAGGATGTGAAATAACTCAAAAGATTATAGAATGTACCCCTGCAACGGAAGAGGATTATTATACTGAATTTTTGGATTATATTATTTCCTGCAAGGTGGTTTCAGGCATTGAAGAGGCTGTCGCTCATATAAATGAACACAATACGGGGCACAGCGAGGCTATCGTAACCAATAATTATGCTAATTCTCAAAAATTCCTGCGTGAGGTTGATGCAGCAGCTGTTTACGTTAACGCTTCAACACGCTTTACCGACGGCTTTGAATTCGGTCTTGGCGCTGAAATCGGTATTTCAACACAAAAAATGCACGCAAGAGGACCTATGGGACTTAATGAACTGACTTCCGTTAAATTCTGCATTTACGGAGAAGGTCAGATAAGAAAATAGCAGTTAATTAAATTGGCTTTTTGAATGGCTGTGGGGATAACTTTTTCATTTAAAAAAGTTATCCCCACAAAAATTTTATTCAATTATTTCAGATTAATAGTTTTCAGCTCTGAGAGAGAAGTAATCCTTCGGATGAGCGCATACGGGACATACTTCGGGAGCCTTTTCGCCGTAATGGATATGACCGCAGTTGAGGCAGATCCAAACCTTGCTTTCGCTCTTTTCAAATACCTTTGCTTCCTTTACGTTTGCAAGAAGCTTGAGGTATCTTTCTTCATGTTCTTTTTCGATTTTTGCTACGCCTGCAAAAAGATTTGCGATGTAATCAAAGCCTTCTTCACGAGCTTCTTTTTCAAATCTTGCATACATATCTGTCCATTCGTAGTTTTCGCCGTTTGCAGCATCTTCGAGGTTCTGTTCTGTGGGACCTATGCCGTTATGGAGAAGCTTGAACCAGATTTTAGCATGTTCTTTTTCGTTGTTTGCAGTTTCTTCAAAAATCTGAGAGATCTGAACATAACCGTCTTTCTTTGCTTTTGAAGCGTAGTATGTGTACTTATTTCTTGCCTGGGATTCTCCGGAGAAAGCCTCCTGAAGATTTTTTTCTGTTTTTGAGCCTTTGAGTTCCATGTTT
>JAFSAH010000010.1 GCA_017441125.1 Clostridia bacterium | reverse complement strand
ATGTCATCAGCAGTGAGACAAGCTCTCGGGATTTCGATCATTGTACCAACTTCGTAAGCCAGTTCAACACCTGCAGCAGCGATTTCAGCATCAGCAGTTTCAACAACAACCTTCTTAACGAACTTAAGTTCTTTGATGTCGCCTACGAGAGGAATCATGATTTCAGGTTTAACATTCCAGTCAGCGTGTGCTTTCTGAATGTTGATAGCTGCGCGGATAACAGCAGCTGTCTGCATCTTTGCAATTTCAGGATATGTTACTGCAAGACGGCAACCACGGTGACCCATCATGGGGTTGAATTCGTGGAGGGAAGAGATGAGAGCCTTGATGCTTTCAACGGATTTGCCCTGTGTAGCTGCGAGAGCTGCGATGTCAGCTTCTTCAGTGGGAACGAATTCATGGAGAGGGGGATCAAGGAATCTGATACATACGGGTGTACCTTCGAGAGCTTCGTAGAGAGCTTCGAAGTCTGCCTGCTGCATGGGAAGGATCTTAGCAAGAGCTACTTCTCTTTCTTCAACAGTTTCAGAACAGATCATTTCACGGAATGCGTCGATTCTGCCTTCACCGAAGAACATATGTTCTGTACGGCAGAGACCGATACCTTCTGCGCCGAGTTCACGAGCTTTTTTAGCATCTGTAGGTGTATCAGCGTTTGTACGAACTTTAAGAGTTCTGTATTTATCAGCCCAACCCATGATTGTACCAAAGTTACCGGAGATTTCAGCATCTACAGTTGCGATGATACCGTCATAGATGTTACCTGTGGAACCGTCGATGGAGATGAAGTCGCCTTCAACGTATGTTTTGCCAGCAAGTGTGAATTTCTTGTTTTCTTCGTCCATTGCGATTTCGCCGCAACCGGAAACGCAGCATTTACCCATACCACGAGCAACAACGGCAGCGTGAGATGTCATACCGCCACGTACTGTGAGGATACCCTGAGCAGCCTTCATACCTTCGATATCTTCGGGAGAAGTTTCGAGACGTACGAGAACAACCTTTTCGCCTCTTTCAGCCCATGCTTTAGCATCTTCAGCAGAGAATACTACTTTACCGCAAGCAGCACCGGGAGAAGCACCAAGGCCTTTACCGATAACGTTAGCAGCTTTGAGAGCTTTAACGTCGAACTGGGGATGGAGAAGTGTGTCAAGGTTTCTGGGGTCAATCATAAGAACAGCTTCCTGTTCTGTTTTGTGACCTTCTTTTACGAGGTCAACGGCAATCTGGAGCGCAGCCTGAGCTGTTCTCTTACCGTTTCTTGTCTGGAGCATATAGAGTTTTTCGTTTTCAACTGTGAATTCCATATCCTGCATATCATGGTAGTGGTTTTCGAGAAGCTGACAAACTTCAACGAACTGTTTGTATGCAGCGGGGAATTTGTTTGCCATTTCAGCAATAGGCATAGGTGTACGAACGCCTGCAACAACGTCTTCGCCCTGTGCGTTTGTAAGGAATTCGCCCATGAGTTTCTTTTCGCCTGTAGAGGGGTCACGTGTGAATGCAACACCTGTACCGCAGTCGTCACCCATGTTACCGAAAGCCATAGCCTGTACGTTTACAGCTGTACCCCAGGAGTATGGGATATCGTTGTCACGGCGGTAAACATTAGCTCTGGGGTTGTCCCAAGAACGGAATACGGCTTTAACTGCGCCGAGGAGCTGTTCTTTAGGATCAGAGGGGAAGTCTGTACCGATCTTTGCTTTATATTCAGCCTTGAACTGGTTAGCGAGTTCTTTAAGATCTTCTGCTGTAAGTTCAACGTCGAGTTTAACACCTTTTTCTTCCTTCATCTTGTCGATGAGTTCTTCAAAGTACTTTTTGCCGACTTCCATAACAACGTCGGAGTACATCTGAATAAATCTTCTGTAGCAGTCGTAAGCCCAACGGGGGTTGCAGGACTTCTTTGCCATAACTTCTACAACCTCTTCGTTAAGACCGAGGTTGAGGATTGTGTCCATCATACCAGGCATGGAAGCACGGGCGCCGGAACGAACGGATACGAGAAGGGGGTTTTCGAGATCGCCGAATTTTTTACCAACGATTTCTTCCATCTTAACGATATATTCCATGATCTGACCCATGATTTCATCGTTAATCTGTCTACCGTCTTCATAGTACTGTGTGCAAGCTTCTGTTGTGATTGTGAAGCCCTGAGGTACGGGAAGACCGATATTTGTCATTTCAGCGAGGTTTGCGCCTTTACCACCGAGGAGTTCACGCATTGTAGCGTTACCTTCGGAGAAAAGGTAAACATATTTCTTTGCCATTCTTTTTTTCCTCCTAATATTTCTTTGGTTTGTAAACTATGTTATTTTAACAACGATAATTATATCATATATAAAGGGAAATAACAAGTACATTTTTTTGAAATCTTTTAAATTATCTATTTTTTTCCTTTTTTTGTCTAAATTTCAGGACGCTTTTAAGGCGTTTTTTAGTCACTTTCAGAAATAACTTGAAATTAAAGAATATATATGCTATAATAAAAAAGGAAAATAAGAATAATATAAGGAAGGATTTGACATATGGAACTGACTTTTTTAGGTGCCGCTCATGAAGTTACCGGAAGTTGCACGCTGATTTCTTCTTGCGGGAAAAATATATTGGTGGACTACGGTCTTGAACAGGGAAAAGATACTTTTGTAAATTGTGATCTTATTATTGAACCGTCTAAAATCGATTGCGTACTGTTAACTCATGCTCATATTGATCATTCGGGGAAAATTCCGCTTCTTTATAAAAACGGCTTTTCAGGAACTGTTTACGCAACCGAAGCAACCTGCGCTTTGAGCAGGATAATGCTTTTGGATAGCGCAAGCATTCAGGAATCCGATGCCGAATGGGAAAACAGAAAAGCAAAGCGTTCGGGCTCGGAGCTTGTAGAACCTTTATATAATATGGAAGACGCGCAAAATGCTCTTACTCACTTTTGGGGCTGTAAATACGGTGAAGAAAGACAGATCCTTGAAAACGTAAGGATCAGATTTACGGATGTGGGTCACTTGCTCGGTTCTTCCTGTATCGAAGTCTGGATAACTGAAGACGGTGTTGAGAAAAAGATCGTTTTCAGCGGAGACGTAGGTAATACAAATAAACCGATTATAAACGATCCTCAAACAGTCAAAGAAGCCGACTACGTTGTAGTTGAATCTACGTACGGGGACAGACTTCACGAAAGATCTGACGATTCCGAAACCGTAAAGCTTCTTGCCGACTATATTCAGGAAACTTTAGACAGAGGCGGAAACGTTGTCATACCTTCTTTCGCAATAGGCAGAACTCAAGAAATCCTATATTATATCCGTCAGATTAAAAATGAAAAACTCGTAAAAGGTCATGACGGTTTTCCCGTATACGTGGACAGCCCTCTTGCAAATGAAGCGACGGGTATTTTCCTGCAATGTACGGAAGACTGCTTCGATGTTGAAACGAGAGCGCTTCTTAAGGAAGGTATAAATCCATTATATTTTGATGACTTAAGAATGGCTATCACTTCGGAGGAGTCAAAGGCAATTAATTTCGATACCGAACCCAAAATAATTATTTCCGCAAGCGGAATGTGCGAGGGCGGCAGAATCAGACATCATTTGAAGCATAATCTTTGGAATAAAAATAATTTGATTCTTTTTGTGGGATATCAGTCCGTCGGTACGCTTGGCAGAATTATTTATGACGGCGCAAAGAAGGTAAAATTGTTTAATGAGGATATTTCTGTCAATGCACGAATCGGTCTGTTACCGGGAATAAGCGGTCACGCCGATAAAAACGGTCTTTTGAATTGGGTAAGGTCTTTTGAAAATAAGCCTCAACAGATTTTTGTCAATCACGGTGACGACGTTGCCTGCTCTGCATTTGCCGAATGTCTGCGTATGGAATACGGATATAATGCGATAGCGCCCTACAGTGGAACATCCTTTGATTTATTGACAGGGGAGCCTATCAAATTAACTAAAGGAATTCCTGTTGTAAAGAACGTTAAAAAGGATAAAGCGCAGTCGGTATTTGAAAGAGTTGTTCGGTCTGCCGAAAAGCTTCTTGCAACGGTTAAAAGCTGTAAGGGAAGACCAAATAAAGAACTTGCCAGATACGCGTCTCAAATAGACAGCTTGAGAGACAGAATTAAAAACGGATAACCAAAACAGTTCAATATCAGCATCATTTTATTGGTAGAAGTTCTCGGTGATTCTTGAGGACTTCTGCCGTTTTTCTTTGTAAACTTTATGCAACTTTTTCGTTTTAGGACTTGATTTTTTTTGATTCTTGTGGTATTATATTATGGCTGATTGAAACAGCCCTATAAATGTGTATCTGTAGCTCAGCTGGATAGAGTATTTGGCTACGAACCAAAGGGTCGGGGGTTCGAGTCCCTCCAGGTACACCAAGCATGAAAGACATATGCCGAATGGTATATGTCTTTCGTGTTTTATATGTATTCTCGGGGACGAGAAGGGTGTGCGTTTGTGAGCGCTTCCGGTGGAAGATGAAGCGAACAATAAGCGCTGGGCAGCGGTCGAAAAATATAAGGAAAAAGCAAAGCTCCGCAGTATTTTTCGGGCACCGCAACCGGCAATGAGTAAACAATCTCACCAGCGCCCCGACCGCAGTCGGGCGAGACCCTCCAGGTACACCAAACAAAAATCCGCTTTTATTATGAAAGCGGATTTTTGTACAAGCTGAGTCTACGCTTATAAAGCCGTAGTCTTTTAATTTTTTATGGCGATATTATGAATATTAAAAAAACAGATAAAACAGACTTTTAAAATTTTTTTAAAATATGGAAAAACCCCCTTGACATTTTATGGGGGGTGGGGGGTATAATGATAATGCGCATCCTCAGGTGCAAAGATCTCCGTTATAGATAAATATATAGGAGAGAAAATTTTAATCAATTTAAGGAGGTCATTT
>JAFSAH010000009.1 GCA_017441125.1 Clostridia bacterium | reverse complement strand
GTTGCATAAAGAATGGAGGTAAAAAGCAATGAAACACGGTAAATACTTTTACGTCGGTATAATTACACTTTCTCTTTTATTTATCACAGGACTGACCGTTATCGGTTGGAATCTTAAAATATTGCTGTATTTGCTTCTTGGCTTTACTATCAACGCAATAACCTTTGTATGTTTTGAGTTTGTTGCCATGAGCGAAAAATACAAAATATATGATCACAGAACATGGTTTTTCACCATTCCCCTTACAGTTTCCGCCCTCCTTGCAAGGTTTGTGTTCGGAGTTCATATTTTTCTTCCCATATACATTGCAACCGTAATGTGCGCTGCGGTAGTTCTTGCCTGCGAGAGGTACTCTGTTTATGCAAAAAAGCGCTCTGTGATAGTTCCTGTCTCTGTGGGCTTGTATTCATCCGCGCTTATGACAGCCCTTTGGATATTCACGATGGCGATATAAAACCCAAACTGTAATTCTAATACATTTATAAATTAAACGGTTTTGTGTGAGATGTTTTTTAAACCATAAACACAAAACCGTTATTTTAAACCTTTAAAATCATAATTGCCGCAAATATGCCAAAAAAACAAGAAGGTTTTAACATAAAAATAGTGTACAATATAGTTGTATTAAAAACGAAAGGAAAATCGTTATGGACTATAACAACGAAAACGGTTACTATTACACACAACCCGCAAAAACAAAGAAATCAGCCCTGCCTGTTATCTGCACAATACTTTGCGTATTGCTTGTTTTCAGTCTGGCTTCAACAGCCGCAGTTACGGTTCTTTATTTAAGGAATACAGCCAATACACAATCAATTGAAGAAATTAAAGAAGACCTTTATGTAGAGCTGCAGGAACAGTACGGTTCTGAAATCGAAGACTTAAACTCCATAATAGAACTTCTTAAAACCAATATTTCAAAATCTCCTCAGATATCAGAAAGTATAGTTTCCCAACTTGAAGAACTGACAAGCCCCGTTGTGGCAATAGCGAATGTGGTAAGACCTTCCGTTGTGGGAATCAGAGTGGTTATTCCCTCTTCCAAAATCCAGTCGGGCTTTTTCTGGTATGAAACAGGCGTCTCTGAATCAACGGGCTCGGGGATAATCCTTACGTCTGACGGTTATATTGCAACGAACTACCATGTAGTTTCATATTATGATGAATATGACGATGTAATCATAAGCGTAATTCTTGAAGACGGTACGGAGCTTGAAGCGGAACTTATCGGAGGAGATGAAGCCAACGATCTTGCCGTAATAAAGGCAAACACTAACGGCATGGAGCTTCCCTCCGCAACGCTCGGAGATTCTTCAGAGCTCCAAGTCGGTGAAATCGTTGTGGCTATAGGTAATCCTTTGGGAACTCAATTTGCGGGAACAGTTACTATGGGTATAGTAAGCGCTCTTGACAGAAACATAAGCTCCGAAAACACCGCAGAAACTCTTATTCAGACAGATGCGGCGATAAATCCCGGTAACAGCGGCGGCGCGCTTATAAACTCTCAGGGTCAGGTAATCGGCATCACTTCAAGCAAAATTGCAGACACTGAGGTTGAAGGTCTCGGATTTGCAATTCCCATAGATTTTGCAAAACCCATTATAGAAGACATTATCCAATACGGTTACGTAAAGGACCGTCCCGCGACGGGAATTTCAGGACAAACAATTTCCTCTTCAATGTCCCGTTACTACGGACTGCCCCAGGGAGTAATGGTTACTGCGGTAGACGTTAACAGCGGCGCAGATATTGCGGGAATTGAAGAATACGATATCATAACGGAAATTGACGGTGTTGCAATTACCTCCATGTCCGATATTCAAGCCATTAACGAGACACACTCCGTAGGAGATATCCTTCAGGTTACGTTTTACAGAAACAGACAGTACTATACAGTCAACTTAAAGCTTCTTGAAGACAGAGGAAGATAACGTCTAAACGGTTTTTGTTTTACCGAACCGTGAAATAATCTAAAAAAAGCCCGTCTTATTTCACGGAATTTTCAGAATCCCACTCTTGCTTTATTTTCATATATATGGTATAATAGTAGCGTTGTCTTATGGCAAAACAACGCTACGAATTTTTTTCAGCAATATTTTACATACGGCAATGTGCGGTCCTCTGCTTTTCTCGGCACGAACGCTCATAATAATTAACTGAATATCAGGAGGAACGAGAAACAATGAACAAACTTGCAGAATTCACAAAAGACCAGCTCCGCAGCGAAGCTCTGCCTCTCGAAATCGGTAATACTGTTAAAGTACACTGTAAGATCAAAGAAGGTTCCAGAGAAAGAATCCAGATCTTCGAAGGCACAATCATCTCTAAAAAACACGGCGGTGTTTCCGAAACATTCACCGTTCGTAAAGTAGCTTATGGCGTAGGCGTAGAAAGAACATTCCCCGTACACTCTCCCAACGTAGAAAAAGTTGATGTTGTACGTGTTGGTAAAGTTCGTCGTGCTAAGCTTTACTATCTGCGTGACAGAGTCGGCAAAGCTGCCAAAGTCAAGGAGAAGCTGTAAACCGTTTACGGCAAAGACTCCTGCCCTGCTGTTCGTCAACAATATGACGGACGCCAGCATAATCGCGGTATTCTTTCCGATAATTACGGTGGGAGTACCGCTTTTTGTATTTTTTCAAATCTCAATAAATCAATAGGAGGACAATATGACTGAAAATGAAGACCTCGTTTTAAAAGAGGATTCTATGCCGCAAGAAAAGTCAAAGGATAAAAAAGAAAAGAAAAACGAATCAACATCTGCTCTGCGGGATTTTGTTGAAATAGTTGATGCTATAATAATAGCCATAGTTTCTGCAGTTCTTGTGCTCTCTCTTGTTTTCAGAACAGGATATGTTGACGGTCCTTCAATGAATTCCACAATGTCGGACGGAGACAGATATATAGTTTCAGGTCTTTTTTATACTCCTAAAGCAGGAGATATCGTAGTATTTCAACCTGAAATGTCTGCAGAGGACTATTCTCTGTGGGTAAAACGAATTATCGCAACGGAAGGTCAGACAGTAGATATTAACGGAGACGGAGCAGTTTACGTTGACGGAGTCCGCATCACAGAACCATATCTTGACTCATATCAAAAAACTCTTCCCAAATCGTATTCAAACATAGAATTCCCGTTAACTGTTCCTGAAGGTACGGTCTTTGTATTGGGAGACAACAGATTAGATTCAACAGACAGCAGAAATATAGGCTGCATAGATACCAGAAAAATTCTGGGAAAAGTCCTTTTCAGATTTGCCCCATTGGACTCTTTCGGAATAGTTAATTAAAAAGGAATACGGCAAATGAATATTAATTGGTACCCTGGACATATGGCGAAAGCCCGTCGAATGATTGAAGAATCTATCAGTCTTGTAGATATGACGGTAGAGCTTGTGGACGCAAGAATCCCTGTCTCCTCAAGGAATCCGGACATAGACAAAATACTCAATGCGTCACAAAAACCGAGAGTTATAATTCTCAACAAAAGCGACCTTGCAGACTCATCCATGAATAAAAAATGGCTGAATTATTATAAAAGTCAAGGAATTCACGCGATCCTCTACAACAGTAAGACCGCAGGCGGCAGTTATTCTCTCCTTCAAATGATACGATCCATTTTCAAAGAAAGAATAGCAAGAGATGCCGCTAAAGGAATTGTCAACAGAAGCATAAAAATTATGGTTTTGGGAATTCCCAACGTGGGAAAATCAACCTTTATAAATAATATCAGCGGAACCAATAAGGCAAGAGCCGAAGACCGTCCGGGAATTACCCGAACAAAGCAGTGGGTAAGAATCAGCGACGGCGTAGACCTGCTTGATATGCCCGGTATTCTGTGGCC
>JAFSAH010000008.1 GCA_017441125.1 Clostridia bacterium | reverse complement strand
ATAGCTCTTTGAGTAGTAGCCTACGAAGGGTACGCTGTACCAAAGGATATATTTCATGCCGATGTCGTGAACTCTCTTAACGTGAGCCGCCATGTCGGGGAATTTTGAAGGACAGGGCTCCCAGTCGCCGCAATATGCGTAACCGCGTCCCATGTCGTCCGTCTGCCAGCCGTCGTCCACGATACAAACGTCAAAGCCTATTTCCTTTGCGCGTTTACATTCTTCTTCCACGTTCTTTTCGTTTATATCCTGGTGGAAGGAATACCAGAAGGAGTAGCAGGGTTCTTTAGCCGCAGCGGGAACGAATGCAGGCGTCATACCCAAATCTTCCCACCATTTTGCTGTATCCTGAATAGCTTTATATACGGGAACCGGTCTTTGGTCGATTCTTACGGTGATTTCGGTTTCGTATTTGTTTGTGTACTGACGTGTTCCGATATAAAACTTTATCTGAAGATTGCCGTTTTCCTCGATTACGCCGTATCTGAGCTGTGTGCTCATTTTCGCTTCGGAAAGAGCGTACGTATATTTATTTACGCCTTGTCCGTCGTAATATGCGTTTATGGGAGCGCCGCTTGATATCATGTTATTTACCGCGCCTGCCCAGTTGGGGTCAAGATAATGTGCGGTTCTGCATTTCGGCTGCCAAGCGTACATTGTGCCAACGAGGGGTGTGCTCCATTCAAAGCAGATCTCGTCGTCCTTTTTCGCGTTTTCCTCCGTCCAGGTCAATTTAAAAGTATATTCGGATACACCGTTTTCCTGCTTTTTGCCTGTAAGCTCCGCTTTCTGGCCTTCAGCTCCGGTAATTGTAAAAATATCAGTAATGATTTCCATTTTTTAGTCCTCCTAATGTTCCTTTACGTTTTTGATTACTTGTTGGATTCTGTCCTTAAACATGGGGTTTGAAGCAAGCTTCTGCTCGATCTTTTTAATGGAATGATGAACCGTCGAATGGTCCTTACCGTTGAATTCCTGTCCGATCTCGGGCAAGGACATATCGGTGATCTCTCTCATTATGTACATTGCCACCTGTCTTGCAAAAGCGATGGATTCTACTCTCTTGTTGCCCTTGATGTCGTCTGCGGAAACGTCGAATTCACGGCTTACCTCAAGAATTATTTTGTCAACCACAACGGGCAGAGGCTCGTTTTCGTTAACTATATCCCTGATAGCGCTCTGTGCTATTGCTATTGAGGGGGGCATATTGGAAACGAGCTGGAACGCCATGATCTTCGTAATAACACCCTCAAGCTGTCTGATATTATTCTTTATCTTCATGGCAACGAAATCAATTACGTCGTTAGGCAACGCTATGCCGTAGCTCTGCGCCTTCATTTTGATGATCGCAACCTTAAGCTCGTATTCCGGCATATAGATGTCCGTGATGATACCCGATTCAAAGCGTGAGCGCAGGCGTGACTCAAGAAGCTGAATATCTTTCGGGGGACGGTCCGATGCAAGGATTATCTGCTTGTTATCCTCGTAAAGAGCGTTGAAGGTGTGGAAAAATTCGTCCTGTGTGGAATCCTTGCCCGCGATGAACTGAATATCGTCAACAAGAAGAACGTCAACGGTTCTGTACTTGTTTTTGAATTCGGTCATGTTCTTGTTCTGTAGGTGGTCAATAAGATCGTTTGTGAACTCCTCGCCCTTAACGTAAAGCACCTTATACGAGGGATAATTCTTCTGGACCTCTGCGCTTATGGCTTTGAGAAGATGTGTTTTACCCAAGCCCGTGTTACCGTAAATAAACAGCGGGTTATATGAACGCGCGGGATTTTTTGCAACGGACAGACAAGCCGCATGAGCGTGCTTGTTGGATTCGCCCACGATGAAGTTATCAAATGTGTACTCCGTAGGCTTATGCTCAACCATATCATTCATGTTTTCATCAACGTTCGTCTGAATGGAAGAGATTTTAGATTTGGGGATCTCCTGCTTATCTTCGGAGGAAAGTACGTTTATATCAACTTCAAAGCCCACCAGCTCGGATAAGGTATCTTTGAGAGCCGATCTGTATCTTGACATTATAATATCTTTTTGGAAGGGTGAGTGCACCGCCAAAACGAAGCAATTATCTTCATAGCGGATAGGGGTAATGGTCCTTATCCAAAGGTTCATTGCGGTACTGCTGATTTGTCCTTCAAGTTTGTCTACGGTTGACTGCCAAACTGAATTTAATGATTGCAAAAAAGACACTTCCTTTCATAAATATCTGCGTATTATTCTTGAATTTTTCTGATAAATATTGCTTAATTTGCGCAAAACACTTTAAAGCTACCGCATTTTCCCTTTTGCGTTAGCCGTGTTTTATTAAGCTTGAACGAAATATGTATAAGGCTTATTTTTCCCTATATATTTATATAAGTATATACATACCTATATATTATAGCACAAATTGCAGAAATAATCAATACAAAAAGTGAAATTTTAAGAGAATTTAAAAAAAATTCCTATTCAGGACTTGACATTTGCCGCTATTTTAGATATAATTAGAAAAGAGCGCACTTATAAACGCATAAGGAGGTTTATTTCGATGGTCAGAACATATCAGCCCAAAAAGAGACAGAGAAGCAAAGTTCATGGCTTCCGTAAGAGAATGAAGACTGCTAACGGAAGAAAGGTTTTGGCAAGAAGACGTGCAAGAGGCAGAAAGCAGCTTTCTCTCTGATTTTTAAAAACCGAAAAATAAATTCATTAAAATACGGCAGGCTTGGGCTTCTGTAAAAGAATCCGATTCTGTCGTATGCTTCATGGATTTGCTTAAGATCAAAAAATTAACAAACCGAGTAATGCTGTTATGAATAAAACGGAAACTATTACCGAAAACAGAATATATACAAGACTGTACGGCAAGGGTAAAAGTGTTGTAAGCGGAACAACGGTGGTTTATTACAGAAGCAATAATCTGAAAATAAACCGACTGGGACTCACGAGCACGAAAAAGATAGGGTGCGCTGTAAAAAGAAATCGTGCAAGAAGAGTTATAAGAGAGGCTTACAGATTGCTGGAGGACAGGCTGGGAACAGGCTACGATATTATCATCGTTGCCAGAACGAAAGCCACTTCCGTGCCGATGTTCGTTGTGAAAAACGATATGGAAAAGTCATTTAGGTCTTGTGGAATTATCAAGGTTTCCGAAAACGACAGTACTGACACTGCGGAGTAATCCGTCCGCTGTTTGAAATGCAGAAGATATTTGTTAAAATAATCGAGTTCTATAGGAAACACATATCACCGTATAAGCCTCCATGCTGCAAGTACATTCCCACTTGTTCGGAATACGCTTTGCAAGCTTTTGAAAAGCACGGTTTTTTCAAAGGACTGATGCTGTCTGCATGGAGGGTTTTGCGCTGCAACCCCTTTAGTAAAGGCGGTTATGACCCCGTTCCGGAAAAGCGTGTCAGCTTACTCAAAAGAAGAACGGGAAAAAAATTTTAAAAGAACTGAATAAGGAGAGTATTTCGGCGAGATGGGAAATATAATGGATATCATCAATGTACCACTTGCACTGCTGCTTAAACTGTGCTATATGCTCGTTAACAACTACGGCTTTGCAATTATTTTATTCGCGATTCTTACCAAAGTCCTTCTTTTCCCCTTGGGTGTCAAAGGCGAAAAGAGCAGACTCAAGCAGGTTGCAATTCAGCCGAAGGTAAACGCACTTCAGCAGAAATATCACGGAAATACCCGTGACCCCAAATACAATGAGGAACTTCAGGCTCTCTACAGTGCAGAAGGATACAGTCTTTTTGCAGGATGTCTTCCTCAGTTGATTCAGCTTCCAATTATTTTAGGTCTTTGGAACGCTATCAGACAGCCCCTTACCTATATCAGCGGCTTGGGTCAGAAAACTCTGTTCAACGTAGTTCAAACACTCTATAACAACGGTGTTGAATACATCGTTACGGAAGTCGGCAAATATGCCGAAAACGGAATCCTTAACGCGGATAAGGTCATATCATGGCTCAAAACATCGGAGATCAGATTGGCAACAGTTCTCGGTGAAGGCTCCAACATGGATCTTCTCGCAGACGTATTGCCTGAAAACTTTGAGCTCATCAACATGAACTTCTTCGGTCTGAATCTTGGCATGAGACCTTCAGATTACGGTCTCCTTGCTCTTACAACGCTCATTCCCGTAATTTCAGGTGTTACATCCTTCCTCGGCGGTTATATCGCCCAGAAGATAAATGCAGTACCCGGAGCACAGCAGAACAATTCGATGAATTCGATCCTCTATATCATGCCTCTTATCTCTATCTGGTTGGGTTATTCATTCCCCATCGGTGTCGGCGTTTATTGGATCGCATCAAACCTTCTCAACATTCTTCAGACCCTGCTTCTCAGAACATTTGTAAAGCTTCCCGAAAAAGAAGTTAAAAAGAAAAAAGAAAAGAAGCTAAACTACACTCAAATCGAAAAAATGAAACGTGACGGAACTTGGAACGACGCCATTGAGGTCTCTGCAGAAGAGCAGACAGAGGTAAAGCCCAAGAAATCCGATAAAAAATCCGGTAAATAGACTTTCACGGATATAAGAAAGGCGAAAATATAAATGGAAAACATTTACACCGGCAAAACCATTGAACTCGCTCTTGAAGCAGCCGAAAAAGAGCTCGGCATGAAAAAAGACGAATTCACTTACGAAATTTTGGAATATGCAACCAAAGGTTTTCTCGGAATAGGTTCAAAACCCGTTAAGATCAAGGTTACTTACGAGGAATCTCCCGAGAAATTTATCAGAAATTATATCGACGGACTTTTCAGTCTTTGCGGTATAAAGGGTTACACCACAGATATCAGTATTGACGGCGAATATATCAACGTTCAGGTTGACGGCGAAGAGGCTTCTCTCTTCGTAACAAAGCAGTTTGATACGGTGGAATCCATGCAGATGCTCATGTCCCTTTCCCTTAACAAGGAAACTGATAAGCACTACAAGGTTTCACTCAATATCAACGACTACAAGGAAAAAACAAAAACAAGACTTGAAGCGCTTGCAATGAAGATCGCAGGTCAGGTTGAAAAATCTCACAGAAAAGTAACTCTTAACGCGATGAGCTCTTCCCAGAGAAGAATCATCCACTCCAAGCTTCAGGACGTTGAAAACATTACGACATTCTCTGTAGGCGAAGAGCCCAACAGAAAGGTTGTAATCGCTTATAACGGCCCCGATGCGGAAAAGAAATCCCGTAAATTTTCTTCTTCAAAGGGAGATAAAAAAGGCGGCAAAAAGGGCGGAAACAAAAACAGAGGCGACAGAAAGCCCAAGGAGTTCGTTCCTCAGGAAACTCCCGCAGACGTAAAGCCCTTCTTCCCCATCTATAAGCCCGAAGATAAATAAAAAAGAATAAAAAACAGACTTCTGCAAACAATCAGCTTGCGGAAGTCTATTTTATATATAATTTTTTAAGGGAAAAGTGGTTATCTGCTCTCCTTGATTCCGTATAAAATATAGTTTCGTGCCGTTATTGCCTCTTCTTGTGAAGTTTGCGGAACGCCCTCCAAGGGGTACGGAATATTCAGCCCCCTGTACTTATGTACGCCGAGCGTGTGGTACGGCAGGACGTCTAAAGCAACCACAGTCTTCAATTTGCCTATAAATCTTCCCAGCTTAACCAAATCTTTCGGTTCGTCGGTAATTCCCGGCACTACCACGTGGCGAATCATCATTTTTACGCCTTTTTCGCTGACGAAACGGGCAAAATCCAAAATATTTTCGTTGCCGCTGCCTGTAAGGGCCTTGTGCTTTTGTGAGTCAATATGCTTGATATCCAACATGACTAAATCGGTAACTTCCAGGATTTTTTCGATAGTTTTCAAATTTTCGCTGTTATTTCTGTTGAAAACTATTCCCGAAGTATCCAGACAGGTATGAATATCGGCTTTTTTCGCCTTTTGGAACAGGTCGATAAGAAAATCCGCCTGCAAAAGAGGCTCTCCTCCCGTTGCGGTAATGCCGCCTTTGGAATAAAAGACCCGATTTTTTTCGTAAAGCTCCAAAATCTCGTCGGAAGAAATTTCTTCGCCGCCGCCGATTTTCCAGGTTTCGGGGTTGTGGCAGTATTTACAGCGCAATGGACAGCCCTGAAAAAAGACTACGAGTCTGATTCCGGGGCCGTCCACCGTTCCGAAGCTTTCAATTTGACTGATGAAACCTTTCATTGCTGACCAAGCTTTCTATTCAAAACCTAAATTTTATCGTGGAAAGTTCTTTCAATAACTTCATCCTGCTGTTCTTTCGTAAGCTTGATGAAATTTACCGCATAACCGCTGACACGAACCGTCAGCTGGGGGTATTTTTCGGGATGCTTCTGGGCATCGAGCAGGGTTTCCTTTGTAAATACGTTTACGTTTAAATGGTGTCCGCCCTTCTGAACGTAACCGTCAAGGAGAGAAACAAGATTATCTATCTGATCTTTTGTTGCAGCCATAAATCAAAATCCTTTCTTCTTCGTTATCAGAGCTTTAGTCTGCGTCAAGACCCTCGAAAAGGGTGGGAGAAACGCAAGCGCCGTTGAGACATTCAAGGTCAACATCAATGTCTCCCGTGAAAATTCTGTCCTCTTTACCCAACGCGCCGGGAATTATGGAGAATGTGTTGGAAATACCGTCCTGGGCATCCAGGTAAGAGAGCTTTGAAACGGAAGCCAAGGAAGCGACCGCGCCGTGAGTATCTCTCTTGTGCATGGGGTTTGCGCCGGGAGCGAAGGGCTCGCCTGCTTTTCTGCCGTCGGGGGTTGAGCCCGTAGCCTTACCGTACACTACGTTTGATGTGATTGTAAGAATCGAAGTTGTGGGCACGCCTTCTCTGTAAGTGTGATTTTTACGGATATGCTCCATGAAAATATGAACGATATTGCGGGCGATGCTGTCTACTCTGTCATCGTCGTTGCCGTATTTGGGGAAATCTCCCTCAACCTCATAATCCACCGCAAGGCCCGTTTCGTCACGGATAACCTTAACTTTTGCGTATTTTATTGCAGAAAGGGAGTCCGCAACAACGGAAAGACCTGCAATACCCGTAGCAAACCAACGTTTTACGTCCTTATCGTGGAGCGCCATCTGAAGTCTTTCATAGCAGTATTTATCGTGCATGTAGTGGATAATATTGAGAGTGTTTACATAAACTTCCGCGAGCCAACGCATCATGGCGTCATACTTGTGCATAACTTCGTCGTAATCCAGATATTCTGAAGTTATGGGCAGATATTCGGGGCCGACCTGTTTGCGTGAAACTTCGTCAACGCCGCCGTTTATTGCGTAAAGCAAGCATTTTGCCAAATTTGCTCTTGCGCCGAAGAACTGCATTTCCTTGCCGATTTTCATGGAAGAAACGCAGCAGGCGATTGCATAGTCGTCACCGCGAGTAATACGCATCATGTCGTCGTTTTCGTATTGGAGAGAAGAGGTTTCGATTGAAATTTTTGCGCAGTATCTCTTGAAATTTTCGGGAAGTCTTGTGGACCAAAGAACCGTAAGGTTGGGTTCGGGAGCAGCACCGAGATTTTCAAGTGTGTGTATATAACGGTAAGTCATTTTTGTAACCAAATGTCTGCCGTCAACGAGCATACCTGCCAAGGATTCCGTTACCCATTGTGGGTCGCCGGAGAAAAGTGCATTATATTCGGGAGTGCGGGCGAATTTAACAAGTCTGAGCTTCATTATGAAATGGTCAACCATTTCCTGAATTTCAGATTCGGTAAAAGTGCCGTTTTTCAAGTCTCTTTCAGCGTAAATATCAAGGAAAGTTGCGGTTCTGCCCAATGACATTGCTGCACCGTTCTGTTCTTTGATTGCGCCGAGATAACCGAAATAGAGCCACTGAATAGCTTCCTGAGTATTTTTGGCGGGTTTGGAAATATCAAAGCCGTAACTCATAGCCATTTCTTTCAGCTGATGCAAAGCACGAATCTGCTCGGAAAGCTCTTCTCTGTCACGGATAATTTCCGCATACATTGTGGAACGGGTGGTCTGTTTCTGTTCTTCTTTGTCTTCGATGAGACGGTCAACGCCGTAAAGGGCAACACGTCTGTAGTCACCGATGATTCTGCCGCGACCGTAAGCGTCGGGAAGACCTGTAATTATGTGACTGCTGCGGCAAGCTCTCATTTCGGGGGTATAGGCATCAAAAACGCCTGCGTTATGTGTTTTTCTGTGGACTTTGAAAAATTCGCTGATTTCCGGGTCAACGGTATAGCCGTTATCGGAGCAAGCCTTTTCAGCCATTCGAATACCGCCGTAGGGCATAAGCGCGCGTTTGAAGGGCTTGTCCGTCTGGAAGCCCACGATTTTTTCTTTGTCTTTATTTAAATAACCGGGGCCGTGGGAGGTGATTGTGGAAATGACTTTTGTGTCCATATCCAGAACGCCGCCCTTTTCACGTTCCTCTTTGGAAAGTTCAAGAACTTGATTCCATAACTCTTTTGTAGTTTCAGTGGGGCCCTCAAGGAAAGCCTCGTCACCGTCGTAAGGCGTATAGTTATGGTTAATAAAGCTTCTTAAGTTTATTTCTCTGACCCAGGTTCCGTGCTCGAAACCTTCCCAGCCTTCATAGTTTCTGTCTGACATTGGCCACACTCCGATCTGTTTTTGAAAACAACCCAATATAAATATATTATATCATAAAATATATAAAAAAACAAGAGGAAAATAGTACATTTTTATAATGAATTTGGGTTTCAAAAATATTTTCCGCAATCTCGTTGTTTTTTATTCGCAACAAATATTTTTTTGCTGAATAAAAGTGAATTCTTCTCAAAAATATTATAAAAAGCAGTCGATATAAATTGTCGACTGCTTTTTTTGTGATAAACTTAATTATTTGCGGACGCTCCGCAGCATTTTTTGTATTTTTTACCGCTTCCGCAGGGGCAGGGGTCGTTTCTGCCCACCTTTTCGGATGCCTTTTTCTCAACGGGCTGCTTCGGACCGCCGCCCATGCCTGCAGTGGTTGCAGGGTCAACGGGTCTTGCGACTGCTTTGCGACGGATCATTTCGGGGTTTACGATTCTCAAGCAGATACAGTTGCGAACGGTTTCAAATTTGATTATGTTGATCATTTCGTCGAACATATCTGCACTTTCAAATTTATATTCAAGAACGGGGTCTCTGTGACCGTAGGATCTCAAATAAACGCCCTGACGGAGATCGTCCATTGCGTCGATGTGCTCCATCCAATACTTGTCAACAGTCTTCAGGAGAACGACACGCTCAAGCTCGCGCATTTTTTCGGGAGTATTTGCGTCCTCACTGCGCTGATAAGCCTCCTGCGCTCTGTTGCGGAGGAATTCGTCGATATCCTTTCTCTTGATTCTGTCAAAACCCGTGCCGCTGTAGTGGAAATCCTCTTTTGAGAGGAACATTCCCAGGAATCTTTCGCGGAGACCGTCGAAATCCCAATTGTCGGGCAGCTCGTCTGCCATAAATTGAGCTTCCGCATTGGTGATGACGTCGTTAAGCATTTTCTGAATCGTTGCCTTCATGTCCTCACCGTCGAGAACTCTGCGTCTTTGCTCGTAAATTATCTTTCTCTGCTCGTTGTTAACGTCGTCAAATTCAATAACGCGTTTTCTGCGCTGGAAGTTTACGCTTTCAACCTTTTTCTGGGAGTTTTCGATAGCGTTTGAAAGCATTTTTGCGTCAATGGGCTCGTCTTCGGGTAAATTCATCATTTCCGCGATATGGGCAACTCTTTCGCCGCCGAAAAGTCTTAAAAGATCGTCTTCCAGGGAGAGGAAGAATGTGCTTTCGCCCACGTCGCCCTGACGGCCCGAACGTCCGCGCAGCTGATTGTCGATTCGGCGTGATTCGTGTCTTTCTGTACCGATAATGCAAAGACCGCCTGCGGCTTTTACCTCTTCGGCCTCCGCATCCACTTCAACCTTGAATTTAGCGTAAAGCTCCTCGTATTTTGCTCTTGCATTGAGTATATTTTCGTCGTCCGTGTCCGCCTTGCCCGTTGCCTCAACTATGAGGTCATGCTCAAAGCCCTCTTTTTCCATTTGTGCCTTTGCCAAAAATTCAGCGTTACCGCCGAGCACGATATCCGTACCACGACCTGCCATGTTTGTTGCAATGGTAACGGCGCCTTTTTTACCTGCCTGCGCAACGATTGCCGCTTCCTTTTCGTGGTATTTGGCGTTCAAAACGTTGTGCTTGATGCCTTCTCTTTTAAGAATACTGCTGAGAAGCTCGGATTTTTCAATCGTAACCGTACCTACGAGCACCGGCTGACCCTTTGCGTGACATTCCTTGATCTTTTCAACGACCGCCTTGAATTTACCCTTTTCGTTTTTGTATATTCTGTCGTTGTTGTCAATACGGACCATTGGCTTGTTGGTGGGAATTTCAACTACGTCAAGGGCGTAGATCTCCTTGAATTCCTCCTCTTCCGTCAAAGCCGTACCCGTCATGCCTGAAAGCTTGTTGTAAATTCTAAAATAGTTCTGGAACGTAATTGTTGCGAGGGTCTTTGATTCATTTTCGATCTTAACGCCCTCTTTTGCTTCGATGGACTGATGCAAGCCGTTGGAGAAGCGTCTGCCGTACATCAAACGGCCCGTAAATTCGTCAACGATAATGACCTCGCCGTCTTTTACCACGTAGTCAACGTCATTCTGCATGGTGCCGTGAGCCTTTATTGCCTGATTTATATAGTGCTGGAGCTCAACGTTTTCAGGGTCCGCATAGTTTTCCACACCGAAAACTCTCTGAACCTTTTCAATACCGTTCTTTGTGAGAACGGCTGTCTTGTGCTTTTCTTCAACGATATAGTCTTCGGCAATCTCGTCGGTGGATTCCTTATTGTCAAGCTCTTTTACGCGCAGACATTTAAGTCTTCTTACGAAATCGCTTGCTTTTTTGTACATATCGTCACTTTGTTCGCCCTGACCTGAGATAATAAGGGGAGTTCTTGCCTCGTCAATAAGAATTGAGTCAACCTCGTCCACGATAGCGAAGGCGTGACCTCTCTGAACCATGTTTTCCTTGTAGATAACCATGTTGTCACGGAGGTAGTCAAAGCCGAACTCGTTGTTCGTACCGTAAGTAATATCAGCCGAATAAGCCTCCTGACGCGCCTTGTTGGGCATATCGTGTGAAATGGTTCCGACGGTCAGACCCATGAATCTGTAAACCTTTCCCATCCATTCGCTGTCACGGCGAGCGAGGTATTCGTTTACGGTAACTACGTGAACGCCCTTACCTGCCAGAGCGTTGAGGTAACAGGGTAATGTTGCAACGAGAGTTTTACCTTCACCCGTTTTCATTTCGGCGATACGGCCCTGATGAAGAATAACGCCGCCGATAAGCTGGCAGTCGTAATGCCTCATTCCAAGAACTCTGACGGAGGCTTCTCTCACAGCCGCAAAGGCTTCGGGAAGCATGGAGTCAAGGCTTTCGCCGTCGGCGAAGCGCTTTTTGAATTCCTCTGTTTTACCGCGTAATTCCGCGTCGGAAAGCTTTTGGAAATCAGGCTCAAGGTCGTTGATCTTTTTTATGATCGGATCGATTTTTTTAAGCTCTTTCTTGCTGTAATTGCCAAAAAAGTTAAAAAGTCCCATTTTAAAAGTCCTTTCAGATTACTGTCGTTCAGCCCCAAAAAGGGCATACTTTTAATTCTACCCTTCATTATACCATACTTTACCGAAAAAATCTACTGTTTGGCTGTATTTTTTATAAAATGTTTTAACTTGTACCGAATTTGCGAAAGGACGCGACCTTTAATTGTGGCAGAGAACTCTCATTCATATGAAATATATCATGCAATGGGGAGCAGCTCTTGACAAGCGCCCGTTTTTGGTGTAAAATATATATGAATGTACTCAAACAGGGGAATGGGGGAGAAATATGGTCTCTAAAGTAAACAGTATCGGCCTTGAAGGCTTGGACGGTTACGTTATCGAAGTGGAAACGGATACCCGTCCCGGTAATGAATCACGCACAGATGTGGTCGGTTTGCCCGACGCCAGCGTCAAAGAGGCCATGAACCGTGTCAGTGCGGCAATTTACAACAACAGATTCAGGATCCCCGAATGTAATATTATCACGAACCTTGCCCCTGCGTCTATTCGCAAAGAGGGTACCTTTTACGACCTGCCCATACTTTTGGGTATTCTTATTTCTACGGGGCAGCTGCCTGCAGTCAGCCCGAAGGCGGCTTTTATCGGCGAGCTTTCTCTTACGGGTGAGCTTCGTCCCTGTAACGGTGTGCTTGCTTCCGTAATTTCCGCATTGAATCACGGCTTTGAGGCTATTTTCGTTCCTGCGCAAAACGCCGATGAGGGCGCGGTTATCGAAGGAATAAACGTTTATCCTGTGGAAAACATTTCTCAGCTTGCAAGGCATTTGCGCGGCGAAGAAATGATTTCCCCGTTGAAACGGAATCTTTCACAGCTTCGCAAAAATGCAGAGCCGGGGTTTTCGGACTTTTCCGCAATAGTCGGTCAGCATGGCGCAAAGCGCGCCTGTGAAATTGCCGCGGCGGGCGGTCATAATATCCTTCTTATCGGCCCACCCGGAACGGGTAAGAGCATGATAGCGAAAAGCTTGCCTTCGATTTTGCCCGAAATGACCTTTGAAGAGATGATAGAATGCAGTAAGGTCTATTCCGTTGCGGGCAAGCTTTCAAAGGAAAAACCCCTTGTGGTCACACGACCATTCGTTAAATCAAATCAGAACGTTTCAATGGCGAGCATGACGGGCGGCGGCTCTTCTCCCAATCCGGGCCTCATTTCCCTTGCCCATAACGGAGTGCTTTTTCTTGATGAGATAGCGGAATTTTCCGTAAAGCTTCTTGAAACTCTCCGTCAGCCCCTGGAGGACAATACCGTTACCGTAAACAGAGTTAAGCGCACGGTCACTTTCCCCTCCGCGTTTATGCTCGTTTGCGCAATGAACCCTTGTCCTTGCGGCAACTACGGACATCCCACCTTGAGATGCACCTGTACGCCACAGCAGGTTGAAAGATATATGAACAGAATTTCGGGACCGCTTCTTGACAGAATCGACCTTCAGGTTGAGATGCCGCCCGTTCCCATTAAAGAAATAAAATCTGCCCGTCCTGCGGAAACAAGCGCGGAGATCAAAAAGCGCGTTGATAAAGCCCGTCGGATACAGCAGGAGCGCTATAAGGGCGAGGATTTCTCCTGTAATGCGAAGATTTCCCCCGCCGCCTTGCGTAAATACTGCCGCTTGACGGATAAGGCGACGGAAAAGCTTACGGAGGTCTTTGAGAGAACCACTCTTTCCATGAGAGCGTACGACAAGCTTATTAAAATAGGTCAGACAATTGCGGACCTTGAAGGTAAGGAAGTTATCGAAGCGGAGCATATTGCCGAAGCGGTATATTTCCGCAGTTTGGATAAAAAATATTGGAACAGAACTAACAGTTGACCCGAGAAATGGAGAATTTATGGTGAAATTTATTAAAACGGCGGGAGTGATCTTAATGTCTTTTTTTCTTACGTTCGGCGCAACTCCGACAAAAGCGACGGATTCCATTTCGGGATATATAACCCGATATACGGTCAATACCGCTGACAGCGCAGGTTGGAGCAGTGGGGAAAGAACGACGGTTTCCGACACCTCTGTGGAAAGAAACGGCAAAAGAGTGGTTTCTTTTTACGCAGACAGAGACTCAGAAGCTATGAGCGCCACGTTTACTTTGGGTGAAATGCCTTCCACCGAGTTTGACGTAACCTCTTTGACTTTTAAATTCCTGCTTTACATTGATGATATCAATGCAATCAAAGACCGCAGCGGAAACCTGCTCGGCGGTAAAATAGGCTTTTACGGCAAAAAAATATATACTACCGAAACCGAAGCTGCAGACGGAGAAGTTTCCTCCGAGGTTTTTGCGGAAGAGCCCGTGTATTTCACTTGGGACCTTTCAACAGTGGCTTTGAAAAAGGGCTGGAACAGGCTCACTTTGAACTTCAAGACCGCTGAAACGGATAACGTGGTAAACGGTTATACATTTGAGGGTATTACCGAGTTTCGTCTGACTTTGAACAAAAGCACCACCTCCGACCTTACGGTTGCTTTGGATAACGCGGAAATTTGCGTTTTGAGCATTGCCGAGGACGGAGAGATAGTTAAGCCCATTACCGATACATATTCCGTAAAGGAGATCGCGGTTGCGGCGGGGATTGCCGCGGCAGTGGTAGGCGGCCTTACAGCGGCAGGGTATATCTGGGCGAAAAAGGAAGAAAAACGCCGTCTCCGTGAACGCAGAGCAAGGGCAAGAGCACGCAGACAGCGTGAGAAGAAAGAAAACGAAGACGCCTAATTACCATATTTTTAGGTTGAAAAGTTCATATTTATGTAGTATAATAGATATAAACGCTCAGATATTTGAAAGGATCACGATGAGATTTTTTAGAAAATTTAACGTATATAGGATCGGTGCTTTATTTTTCGCCGCGGTTATGGCTTTCAGTTGTGCCGCTTGTATGCCGGACTTTAATACCGATTTTCCCGTTTACGATGATTTTGATAATTATGCTCCTATTGAAGCTCCTACCGTTCTCCGCGTTCTGACGGATAAATCACAAAATGAAGTGAATCTGACCGTCTGGAGTTGGCAGGTTCCTTCTGCGGAATATGCTGAAAAATATGCGGAACAGGCAAAGGCTCTCGGTTTTGACGGAATAGATTTCGTCGTGCAATGGAAGAAGTTTGAAGCGGAAAAGGGCAAGTTCGATTGGACCTATCTTGATTCGATACTTGATGTTTTTGTGGAATACGACTTGGGCATAAGCATCAGTATTCTTTTCTGGACGGAAGGACTTGAATGGCGCGAAGAGCTTGATTTCCAGATGACCTCCGACGGCGAGATTTACGTTTACGACGAAATGCGCAGCCACTTTCTCTCTTTAAACAGTGAAACAAATATTGAGGTCATGAAAAACACCATCAGATATTTTGCCGCCCACTGCGACGGAAAATATAAGGAAAATATTACCCGTTGGTATATTCGCACAAGCGTTTATGCCGAAATGGAATATTCTTCACTCGTTGACCTTGACTATTCGCCCCAAGCCCTTGCGGCTTTCAAGAAATTTCTTGAAGAAAAATATATAGCGCCCTCTGTTTTTAACGCGCGCTTAGGCTATTCTTTGGAAACGTGGGAAGACCTTGAAGCCGTTGACGGCGTTGCTCTCGCCCAAAAATGCGAATACGACTGGAAGCTTTTCAAGCAGGACACTATCATTGAAATTTCCAATATGTACACGGAAATTTTTAAGATCGCAAACCCCGACATTCCCGTTTCGCTTCAGCTCAGCAGTATTTGGGACACGTCCGCTTCCTTCTATCGCGGAGTTTTTGACCCGTACGTAATTGCAACGGAAAGCAACGTTGACATAATTCAGATAAGCGATTCTCCCGATTGGCCTCACGATTTTTCCATTGATATTCTTACTTCCTTTGCGGACGACAAGTATATCGCTATGGAAACCGACGGCTCCTGGAGAGGGGAAGAGGATTTTGAAGCCTACGTGAAGCAGGTTTCCGATTCCGTTTCGTCGGGATCTTCCTACATAAACGCTGTGAACTGGGAGCTTGAAGACCTTGAAGCGTACGGCTTGAAGTACCTTTCAAGATATAAAAACGCCGCAGATACTGCCATTAAAAGAGCTCTCCACGACTCAACGGACGTAATTCTTATAAATACCCGCGATTTTCTTTTGAAGACTCCGCCTCAGGATATGCACGACCTTTACTATTACGCATACAAAAACATGAGCTCTTCCAAAGGGAAGAGAGTCCGTTTTGTTACCGATACTCAAATTCTTGCTGACCCGTCTATCCTAAACGGAATCAAAAAGATACACGTTGGCGAACTTTCCGACGTTGTTATAATGAGTGACGAAGTCGGTAGACTTTTGGCGAATTCTTCGATTATTTTGGTAGATGACGTAAACGCGCAGCCCAACTTTATCAACGAGTACGGCAGTCCTCTTGCGGAAGAGGTTCAGGTTGCATTGAGGGCGAAACTGAAAGACAGTTGATTATCTGACAATTTTCGGCAGATCGTCCGGTTCAATTAAATAGATACCTTTATCGGCAGCTTCGTATAGTCTGCCGATATTTTTTTCTTCTTCGGAAAGGTTTTCTGCGCAAATAAGAATATCTTCTCCGAGACCTATTCTCCTATACTTATTTAAAACGTCTACGCACAGTTCTTCTATGTTTTCCGTTTGCGGAACGCAAAGTATGTATATTCTGCCTTTAATTTTGTCTTTTAATCCGTAAATATTGATTATCTCTTTGATCATAACTGTTATGCCTAATATTGCAAGGCCCAGTATCACAACTTGCAGGAACGTTACCATAATTTGTTTATTGTTTCACGTGAAACAGTTTCTCCTTCCCTGAATTTTTTCACGGTTCAATTATATTATATGAAATTCGACAGCATACGTTCTTGTTCCCAAATTGTTTCATGTGAAACAAAATATATGGAGTTTTTGGGATATTTTCTTTAAACTATTGATTTTTTTGTTTATTAGTGTTATAATATATGGGTATGAATAGTTCCTTTTGAAAGGATTGAATCCATTGACAAAGATAATTGCCGTCGCTAATCAGAAAGGCGGCGTCGGAAAAACCACTACGGCGGTCAACCTCAGCGCTTGCGTTGCGGAAAAGCACGACAAAAAAGTGCTTCTCATTGACCTTGACCCGCAGGGCAACGCCACGTCCGGCTGCGGTATAAATAAAAAGAAGATATCCCCCTCGATTTACGACCTTTTGTTGGCTGACGAACTGACATCTGACGATATCAAAGAGGCAATTAAGGAAACTAAGTTTAAGAACCTTTCGATTTTGCCCTCAACTATGGAGCTTGTCGGCGCGGAGATCGAATTGACGGACGTTTCAAAGCGTGAACAGCGTATCAAAAGAATTACCGATAAGCTTTTTGATTACGACTACATTTTTATAGACTGCCCGCCGTCTTTGGGGCTGATGACTCTGAACGCATTGACTGCTTCCGACAGCGTGCTGATTCCCATTCAGTGCGAATTTTACGCTCTTGAAGGTCTTTCACAGCTGACGAACACCATTCGTCAGGTCAAAAAGCACTATAATGCGGCGCTTCAGATTGAAGGCGTGCTCGTAACCATGTACGACGGCAGACTGAACCTGACCACCCAAGTGCTTGCGGAGGTAAAGAAATTCTTCGCGGATAAAATGTATAAAACGGTAATTCCCCGTAACGTCCGCATTTCCGAAGCCCCCTCACATGGTATGCCCATAAACTATTACGATAAATTCGCCAAAGGCTCCACCGCGTATTATCAGCTTGCGGAAGAGTTTTTGGAACGCCAAAACTAATTGTTTCACGTGAAACGTCAAATTTGAAAAGAAAACAAGGTGAGAAAACAAATGAAAAAATCAGGTTTAGGGCGCGGTCTCGATGCGCTTTTTGCCGATAACGAAATAGATACAGAGGTTGAACAGAAGGAAAGCCTCAAGGCTCGCGTTTCGGATATCGAGCCGAATAAGGCACAGCCGAGAAAGTATTTCGACAAGGAAAAGCTTGAAGAATTGGCTTCGTCCATTCGCGAGCACGGCTTGCTCCAGCCAATAATCGTCAGAAAAGTCGATGATAAATATCAGATAATTTCAGGTGAACGCCGTTGGAGAGCCTGCAGAATGGCAGGTTTGGTCGAGGTTCCCGTTATTTTGAAGGATCTTGACGACAAGCAGGTCCTTGAAATCGGTCTTATTGAAAACCTTCAGCGTGAAGACCTCAACGTGGTTGAAGAAGCGGAGGGCTATCAGGCTCTTATGGAAGACTTCGGTTTGACGCAGGAGGAGATTTCCAAAAGGGTAGGAAAGTCCCGTCCCGTAATTGCCAACGCAATGCGAATTCTGGCTCTTCCCAAAGAGGTTTTGAAGCTTGTCTCCGAAGGTAAGCTTACTTCCGGTCACGCGCGATCACTTCTTCCGTTCACGAAATTCTGCGACAAGGCAAAGGTCATTGAACTTGCAAACGATGTGGTTGAAAAGGATATAACCGTCCGCGAGCTTGAAAATATGGCGAAGCGCATGGAAAATTCCGCTTCAGCACCCGCAAAAACCAAAAAAGAGAAAAAAGCGGAGGACATTTATTTTAAAGAGATCGCAGAGGACCTTTCCAATAAATTAGGCAGAAAAGTCAAGATATCATCTGCCGAAAAAGACGGAAAAATAAAAGGCACTGTGGAATTTGAATTCTACGGTAACGAGGATTTTAATAATTTACTTGATATAATTCAGAAAAAAATAAGGTAGGTAATTTAAAATGTTAGATATTAAGAACATCAGAGCCGACGCTGAAAAAATAATTGCCGGAATGAACAAGAGAAACAAGACCATTGATCTTAAGCCTCTCCTTGACCTTGACGCAGAAAAAAGAGCGCTTCTCGCAGACACGGAAAAAATGAAGGCAGAGCAGAACGCTACCTCCAAATTGGTTCCCCAGTACAAAAAAGAGGGCAAAGATACAGCCGCGCTTTTTGTCGAAATGAAGGTTCTTTCCGATAAAGTAAAGGAAAACGACCTTAAAATCAAGGAATACGACGAAAAAATCAACGCATTCCTTCTTTCCGTTCCCAACATTCCCCTTGATATCGTTCCCGACGGCAAGGATGACAGCGACAACCTTGAGGTTCGTAAGAACGGCGAGCCCACGAAATTCGATTTTGAACCCCTTGCACATTGGGACATCGGCGCTGCATTGAATATTCTTGATCCCGAAAGAGCCGCAAAAGTTACGGGTACACGTTTCCATTTCTACAGAGGCATGGGCGCGGCGCTTGAAAGATCTATCATCAGCTTCTTCCTCGACACACACACCGCTAACGGCTACACTGAAATCATGCCTCCTTACATGGTAAACAGAAAGTCCATGACAGGTACGGGTCAGCTTCCCAAATTTGAAGAAGACGCATTCAAAACAAACAATGACTACTTTCTCATTCCCACAGCGGAAGTTCCCGTAACAAACTATCATGCTGACGAAATCCTTTCCGAAGATCAGCTTCCCATTAAATATTGCGCATATTCCGCTTGCTTCCGTGCCGAAGCAGGCTCTGCGGGCAGAGACACAAGAGGTCTTATCAGACAGCACCAATTCAACAAAGTAGAACTCGTTAAATTCACAACTCCCGAACAGGCACTTGACGAACTTGAAAGCCTTACAAACGATGCCGAAAGAGTTCTTCAGCTCCTCGGACTTCCTTACAGAGTAGTACGTCTTTGCGGTGGCGACCTTGGTTTCTCTTCCGCAATCACATACGATATTGAGGTTTGGATGCCCTCTTACGGCAGATACGTTGAGATTTCTTCCTGCTCTTGCTTCACCGATTTCCAGGCGCGCAGAGCTAACATCAAGTTCAAGAGCGACCTCAACTCCAAAGAAAAGCCCAGATTCGTATATACACTTAACGGTTCCGGCGTAGCTGTAGGCAGAACCGTTGCGGCTGTTTTGGAAAACTATCAGAACAAAGACGGCACAGTAACCGTTCCCGAAGTTTTGAGAAAGTACCTCGGCGGCAAAGAACTCATTACAAAACAGAACTGATTTAAATAAAGGGAAAATAAATGCGGGGGAGAACTTTTTTCACGGAAAAAGGTTCTCTCCTCTTTTTGTAAAACGGGGGGTTGCATATAAGAGCAAAAATCGTTTTTCCGCAGGTGTTTTTCGTCCGAGAATTTTCATTTCGTCAGAGCGATATTTCGGTAAACAGAAACCACGTTTTTATGCTAAATAGGCAGAGTTTTTTATAATTAGGAGAAAAGAATCGTTATAAAAAACAAAAGTTGAAATTTTTTGACTGAGAGTTTGAATTTAAATCAACAAAAGCATAAAAAAAGAAGAAAAAAGTTACTGTTGGAAGTATTTTATCATTGACAAATCCGATTTCGTGTGATATAATTTACAAAAGGACAATTTTTTTTCTTGAATTTGCCAATTTACCGTAATGAAATTTCCAAAATATGGGGTACCCCATATTTCTATGTTATACTACATATAACATAAAGGCTTCTCATTACGAATTGGGTTTAAGCAACATATTATATAATGCAAAAATTGCAGAGATGTGTTTTTTGCATTTTTGTGGTTCTTTAAAATCAATTTGATTGTTTGCAAGACATGGAGAATGACATGGATTTGCTTTCAATATAAAACT